>JAGVXR010000092.1 GCA_018303645.1 Candidatus Woesearchaeota archaeon | reverse complement strand
TCTGCATTAAAAAATTCCTCTGCAGTTAACTTCCTGTCTTCTCCAAAAAGAGCTTCTACTTTATGGTCTACAAAATATAATTTACCGCTTCTTTCTCCCATTATAAATATACCAGATGCTACCATGCCATCCAATTTCAGGCCTTCTTTGCCTAATCTTGTTTGTATTTTTATAGCATCTTCTAAGGAGTATTCTTCTAATATTCCTGGATTTAAACCATAGGATTTCAGAATCTTAGCTGTATCTTTGTTTAAGACATCAGTATCGTATGCAATGTCTCCATACGCTAGGGTCTCATCAGTGTCTAATCTTTGATTTAATTCCGATACCGAAACAGATTGAATGAGAAATATTCTTTCAAGCTGATTAAGCCTACCATAGGTTTTATCAGTATCTGATGTGTATCTTGATTTTGCATTTCTATAATTACGTCTCCATCCATGTTTTCCATTAAAAGTGTGATGCCTTCGTGCAGATCTTAATTCTATAACTTTACGCTTTGGATCATAAACATCTATGCTTCTATACATTTACCCCACCTTGTCAATTTTAATTATATAAACTTTTAACAACTTCTATTTAAACCTTCCTAAAACTCAAAATTCCACCTCAATCTCAACATCCTTTTCAGGAGCTTTGCCTCTTGTCGGCTCGAAAATTATCTCCTCTGCTGCTGTGGCTGCCTTTATCTCTGCTTCAACCTCGTCAAAGTCAATTTCCTCTATCTTCGCCTTTATTGTGATTTTTTTTATTGGCGTCTTTAACGAAAGCTGCTTTTCCGATTTCTTTTTTCTTGCAAACTCTATGACTTCGACAACAAAGTCCCCGATTCTTTCTGCGTGCTCATCAATCAGACTTATATCTGGCCATTTTGTAAGATGCACACTCTTAGTTTTTTCATGCTTCTTGTAGTAAAGCTGGTACAATTCCTCTGTTATGAAAGGCATTACAGGTGCCATCAATTTTATGATTGCAAGCAATGAGTGATACAACCCATACTGCGCGGATAATCTTGCATCTGAGCCTCTTTTTTCAGCGTTGTACAGCCTGTCTTTTATTATTTCAAGGTAATTGTCGCAAAATGTATGCCAAAAGAATGTTTCTGTTGCGAGCTTTGTGTGCGAGTATTCATAGCTCATGAAGTTTTCAGTGCTTTCCTTGACAACCTTGCTTAGCTTTGACAGAATCCACCTGTCCATCATCTCTATTTTGCTCGGGCGTTCTCCCTTGTAATCAGAAAGATGCATGAACGCAAACTTTGAGGCATTCCATATTTTTGTAGTGAATTTTTGCCCCGTCACCAGGTCTTTTTCCTGAAACGGCAAATCATCTCCCAATCTGCTGCCTGCTGCCCAAAATCTCAGCGAGTCTGATGAATATTTTTTAATCATCTCTCTTGGGTCAATGACATTGCCCTTGCTCTTGCTCATCTTCTTTCCTTTTGGGTCCAGAGCCCATCCGGAAATCATTACATTGTGCCATGGAATGTTCTTGTGGTGAAAATAGCTTTTTACAACAGTATTGAAAAGCCAGAATGTGATTATGTCATGCGCCTGCGGTCTTAAGCTCATTGGGCGCAGTTTTTTTTGCAGTTTTTTATCTTTGAACAATTCAATTGCAATGTCTGGGGTTAATGACGATGTTGCCCAAGTATCCAATACATCCTTCTCTCCTATAAATTCGTTTGAGCCGCACTTGCACTTGTGCAAAGGCTTGTCGACTAATGGGTCAACTGGCAATTGCTTTTCCTCAGCAACAATTATATCGCTGCACTTTTTGCAGTACCAAACCGGAATTGGAATCCCAAAATGCCTCTGCCTTGAGATGTTCCAGTCCCACTTCAAGCCCTGAATCCAGTTCTCGTACCTTGCCTTCATATGCTCAGGATACCATTTTATTTTCCTGCCGTATTTTATGAAATCTTCTTTCAGGTCAAGGTACTTTATGAACCACTGGTCTACTGCCACATATTCAATATCTGTTTCGCATCTTTCATGTGTATTGACAACATGTTTTATTTTTTCAAGCTTTGCTATTGCATCTTCTTTTTGCAGGTCTTCTATGACTTTCTTCCTTGCTTCCTCGCTCCTCATTCCAGTATACCGCCCGGATAGCTCATTATATTTTCCATCGAGCCCCATTACTTCCACAGGCTTGATGCTTGGGTGCCTCTGCAGCCATTCAATGCAGTCCAGGCTTCCATAAGTGCAGTAATAAACAAGCCCTGAGCCGTATTCAATATCTGTAAATTCGTCAGGGATAATCTCCACAAGCCTACCTGTGATGGGCATTCTTGCCTTTTTCCCGCTTAAATGCCTGTACCTTTTGTCATCAGGATGGAAAGATATGCCAACGCATCCGTAGATAAGCTCGGGCCTTGTTGTTGCAAAGACTATTTTCTCACTGCTGCCTTCAACTTCAACTTGTATATGGACAAGCTGGGATTCCTTTTCAGCATCCTTAAGCTCTACCTGGGCTATAGCTGTAAGGCAATTTGGGCAGAACATTATTGGGTACTTTTTTTTCTCCAGCCTTCCCATTCTGTAAAGCTCCAGAAAAGAGCGCTGGCTTATTTTTTGTGAATGTTTATTTATTGTTGAATAAAAGATATTGAAATCGGCACTGGTGCCCAGTCGCCTCCAATCATAAAAGTCACTTCTTAGTTCTTCAACAGTTGTATAGCATAATTTAACAAACTCCTGTCTTGGCATAAACTGCCCTTTAACGTTCTTCATCTTCTCTATCATTCGCTCTGTTGCCAAGCCATTGTCATCAACGCCAAAAGGGTAGAAAACATTCTTGCCTATCATCCTCTGGAATCTTACAACAAAATCCTGCTGGGAATATGAGAAAGAGTGCCCAAGGTGCATCTTGCCAGAGACTGTTGGCGGAGGGGTGTCAATTGAATAAATCTCAGCCTTGCTTTCTGGGTTAAAAGCATATACTTTTTCTTTTTCCCAGAAATCGAGCCATTTGGGCTCTGAAACCTTGGCGTCATAATTCTTTGGAAGTTCCATTTCAAGTAGTAGTTTTTATTTGGTATTTAAAAGTTTAATTATTCAAGAAACATCTTTTTGCCTAAACTGCAGATTTAGCTCGTTCCACCCAATCATTCCATTTTCAAGCACTTTAGTCCTGTAGCCCATTGACTCGAGAAGCATTGAGGCATTCTGGGAGGTGACTCCTGCATTGCAGACTGTAACAATCTTTTTGTCTTTCGGCAATTTGCTTAATTTCTGCTTTACACTTTCAAAGTTGCCTTCCCAGATGTCATTGTAAACGTCAATATTTTCGCTGTTTCTTATATGCCAGTCATGGAATGTGTTTGAATCCCTGATGTCCAGTATCAAAATTGATTTGTCATTGTTTTTTATTAATTCTTTCGGCGTTATTGATTGCATTTTAATTGTGAATAGTCATATCCTTGTAAATAAATAACTGTATAATGCCTCGCAATGCTTCTGTTGATATTGTCCTTTTAATTTTTCTTTAAGTAAGTGAAGAGCATGAAGATGCTTTGCAACAAGCTGATTAACATCCGTAGTCTGTAAGCCATCAATTATACTATTTCCAACCAAGTCATAAATACCGACTTCGTATTTGTAACCACCATTTCTCACTTTAACTCTGCTTTTTAATACTAATTCAAAGAAACTCTTACCATTTAATGTGAAACCATCTGGAAAAGGATTTTTGGTATCAACCATATCTGTAATATCTTCGTCAAGAGGGGGTTTTGGAATTCTTATTCTTTGTTCTATTGTATAAGCTTCACTATCTGTCTCATTTGCCCTAAAAATTTGAACCATATGGTTACTATATGGAAAATCTATTGTAATAAAACCAATTTTTTTAATTACATCTTCTAATGTCCTAACATGAGCTATAATACCATCCTCAAGGCTGCTTGTTACTACAGGGCTGGATATACCTCCCTTATAGACCTTTGCTTTAGTCATAATATCTAGTACTTGATAACCATAGAGAGGAGTTTTTAAATCCCTAACCATGGCTTCGTTAGGTTCTTCTTGAATAATGATTCGCTTATCGTCTTTATTATTTAGTTCAAGTGCTTTGCTGATTTTAAACCGATTGCCAGTAACAATTTCTATACGGTCTTCTTCATATTGAGAATTAAAAATAGGACCAATATTTTCGTCAGCTAATAAAAATGTTGTTAGCTTCCACACTCCAGGAATAGAATGATTTATAACTAACCCATCCCCATAAAATCTACCAAAATCTTTAGATTCTAACTTCCCTTCAATGCTTTCTATCAGATGTCTTATTTTTAGTATAGCCATATAATTTTAAGAGTAATCTTTTATTAATTTTTATTTAACCTGGCTCTTTAGCCACTCAGCCTCTTCGTCATTTAAATCAAGCTGGCTTATAATATTGCCCCTCATCTCCTTATTTTTGAACATCACGGGGAGATAAGGCATTGTGCTTTTCAGGATTTCTTTTTTTGAGCTGTGGGTTCTTGATGCAATTTTTCCCGCAATGTCCTTCTTTTTTGCTATCCTCTGGTTAGCCCACCATATTTTTAATATCCTGCCGGTCGGCTTGTACTCGACAAGGTTCTTGTACTTTTCATTTTTAGCGGCGGCAATTCCTGCCGTAATCAGCGCATTTATGTAAACCAGAAACCTGTAGTGCTGCCACCTCCTTATTCTTCTGTTAAAAACATCTGCTTTGCTCAGCATGTCATATGCCTTTGCAAGCTCTTGTGGCTTCGTGTACTCTTTTGGCAGATTTTCATCAATCCAAAGCAATTGCTCATTTAGGTCTTCCTCAACATTGTCAAATGCTGAAACTGCAATCTTCAAGTCGGTTGTCTTGAATATTTTGTTCAATGCCGTCATTATGCTGTCTGTCTTGTTCCTGTCTGACAGTTCCTCCAGGCTTTCTTTTGTCAGCTCATTTTTTCCCTGCGTTAGATTCTGCAGATCGTTGATTGCAGCCCTTGCGTCCCCGCCGGCTCTCCTGGAAAGCGCTTTAAGAACAACATCTTCATGCTTTATTTTTTCATTTTCGCATATTTTTTTCAGAATATTAAAAACCGACATATAGTCCAACGCTTTGAATTCAATCATATTTGACTTGCTTCTCAAGGAGCTGAACTTGTTGTCAAAAGGGTTCGTGGCTGTAAGAATTATCGGGTATGCTGAATCCTGTATTAATTTTGTTATTGCCTGTATGCCTCCCCTGTCCTCGCGCCCAGACAATCCATCGATTTCATCAACAAGGATTACCTTGCCTTTTGCAAAAAGGCTTTGCTGCTTTATGGCGTTGCCTACTTTTTGGTTGATTTGCTCGGCATTCCTGAAATCAGATGCATTGACTTCTATAACCTCAAAGCCAATCTCATTTGCTATTGCATAAACAGAGCATGTCTTGCCGGTTCCGCTTGGCCCGTAAATCAAAGCAGAATTCTTTTTCTGATTCTTAAAATTGAGTATAAAATTCTTTAATTGCTTTAGGTTTTCCTCCTGCCCGATTATGTCTTTTTCGGTTTTCGGAATGTATTTGCGGATTAAAGGCTGCATAGGGTAAAGAAAAGATTTTGGTTTTATTAAAGTATTGGTTTAGCCCTATTGCTTATAATCTTCAAATCTAGCTCTTGTTTCTTTAACGTAATGGTACGTTTCATTTACTATCCATCCTATGGCTTCTGTTGCCTGCTTTTCATTTAATTCCTTAGTCATAATGCAGTAGAACATCCTGGTTTCGTCAATGTACATTATGCCGCAGTCATGAAAATACCTGTAGCCAACGTAATATGTCTCGCCGAACTTATGGGCTATGGCAACCTCATTAGGTATGTTAGCGGCTTTTTTTACATCAAAGGCTGAATCAGAAAGCAATGAAAGCAGGCGCTCTGAATTCTCTGGCTCAAGAACCGTGGAAAAATACAGGCTGGAGAATAATGTTGACATTGCCTTCGGGCTCAATAAATTCGGGCGCTCAGCTGTTTCGCCTTCCTCAAAG
>JAGVXR010000091.1 GCA_018303645.1 Candidatus Woesearchaeota archaeon | reverse complement strand
TCCCTTTTTCTTCTTATCTCTCCCACAATTATCCTGTCAGGCCTCATTCTCAATGAGTTTACAAGCAAGTCAAGCATTGACACTTCTCCCTTGCCCTCGGGATTCGGGAGCCTTGTCACCATGGGCACCCAATGCAAAAACTTTGGCAATTGAATCTCTCTCGTGTCTTCTATGCTGATAATCCTCTGATTGGGCGGAAAAAAATTTGCAACGACATTGAGCATCGAGGTTTTTCCTGTTGCTGTTCCGCCCGAAATTAAAGTTGACAATTCGAATTGCACTCCGAGCCATATCAGCGCAGCGGCATCCGCCGATATGGTGCCGTCTTTTATGAAATCAGTTATTGTCCATGGCTTTGCAGCGAACTTTCTCAGCGTGATTGTGTTGCCTCCGACGGAAATAGGCTCAAGAGTGGCGTTTACCCTGTCGCCTCCTTTCAAGTGGGCGTCCATTAACGGCTCAAGGATTGTCAGCTGCCTTCCAACCCTCCTTCCAATCATTGTGGCGTAATGCCTTGTCTGGTCTTCGCTTGCAAGCATTATGTTGGTCTTGAGCCAGCCGAATTTCACATGATAAACCCACACAGGCTCTTCAGCGCTGTTTATTGCTATCTCCTCAAGGTTTATGTCATCCATCAGAACCTCGATGTTTCCCAGTCCCAGGCTTCTTTGGATAAGGTAAGACTTCAGGAAATTAATTGTGTTTTCGTCGGCATCCGGAAAATGCCTGTTTACAAGCATGGTTATTGCCTCCATAAACCTTTGCTCAATCACTCCAGTGTCTTTTGTTGTGAGAATATCAACCATCCCCAGGCTTACTTGGGCTATCAGCTCTTCCCTTACTTTTTCAAGAATCAGCTCCGTGTGCTTGCTTATGCTTGATATTGAGACATCATATATGGGCACAAACTCGCCTTTTTTTTTGTAAATGTTGATTGTAATGGGTATGTTGTCAGAAATAAAGTTGTATGTCAAGAGAAGATTTACATCTTCTTTTTTTGGCGCTGCAACAGCTATCTTTTTTTCATCTTTCTTTTTGGCTTCTGTTAAAGATATCGGAGGCAATCCTGTTATCCGCACCTCGCCCTTGATTTCTTCTTTTACAGGTGGAATGCCCTCTTCAACATCCTTTCTAAGGCTAAACCTTTTCAGCAAAATACACACCTCTTTTTTTGATATTGAGAACTTTGAATAATTTATTATTTTTACAGTTTCATTCAAAGTTCTCTTAGAGAATTTTGACAAAATTGATATATTTTAAAATTCTCTATTGATTATTTCTTAAAATATGAAGTGAACTGCTTAAGCTCAGCATCAAACTCTGTCTTTTTCCTGCCTACGTCATTAAATTTTTTTTCAAGCTCGATCATCTGCTTTCCCACATCCCCGCTTTTTGCAGTCAACTGGAATGACTTTGCCTTTTTAATAAGCTCTATCAGGCTTTTTTCAAGCTCGTCCCTGTCCTTGTTTGCCTTGTCCACAAGGTTCATGACAGCCAGCTTTTTATTGAAAAATTCCTCCACTTTTTTTGTGACATTCTTTACATTTGAAACGCTTTTTTGCTTCTGCGCAATCTTCTTTATAATCTTATCCTGAAGCTCCAGCACCTTTTTTTCCTGCTCTTTGCTCCTCTCTATCAATGGGTCGATAATTGATTTTTCCTCCTCAACCCTCTGCCTTATGTCCTCTATCATCATGTTTAGCTTTTCTATGTGGAGCTCGGAATTCTTTATTGCCATGTCCTCGTTTGCAGCCTTCTTTTCTATCAAGCTTATCATTCCCTTCAGCTCCATTAATTTTCTGTTGAGGATTTTTTCGCCTTCTTCTATTGACATTGCTTCTGCCTTTTCCTTTGACAATTCCTCTTTTTCCCTTCCTATGTTGGCTGACAGTTCCTGGTACTTTTTTTGCTCTTTCTGGACCTGCTGAGTCAGCTCGCCTATCTTGAGCTTTGCGTCGTTTTTCTGCTCTTCGACCTGCTTTTGCAGCTCTTCCTTTAGCTGCTGGTACCTCTCTAATTCCTTTAAGTCTTCCCTTACAGTGTCAAGCTCGAATCCGAGCTCGTGCTTCAGCCTGTCAAACTCTGACTTTGCCTTTTTCAGCTCATCAGCCTGCTTTGCAAGAAAATTCAGGCTTACTTCTGCTTTCCTGACAAAAACGTCCTTTTTGCCTGCGAATTCCTTTGCTTTAACCTCAACCTCCTTTTTTGTTAGCTTTCTCTCGACAAGATATGGCTTTGTCATCTTGTATTCAACGCTTATAATCCCCTCTTCCTCAAGAAAATCAACCCATTCCTGTATTACTGTGGCGCTTACCCCAAGCTCTTTCGCGGCATCAGCCAAGGCTATTCTTCCCCTTTCCTTCACTAAATTGACTAGCTTGTCTACTCCAGTCTCTATTAAACTGCTTGCAATCTCCATGTTTACAGAATTTTTGTTAGAATATGTTTAAAAATGTTATGGTTTTGAAAGCTTTGCCTCAATACTGCCACTTGCCTCAAAAGTCAATCATCTGCCCCAATAGTCAGCTAAAAATCGGACTTATGAGGCAAAGCTGGTTTTTGGTTTTGAAAAGCGGAATATCATTGGTAAATGAACGCAAGACGTTTAAAATGTCAGACATTTTGGGCAAGATATTGTTGCTAAGCATCTCTTTCATAAACTGATGCCTAATCTCTTTTCGATTTCTTTCTTCAATGCAGAGACGTAAAGATTGAATTTCAGCTTTGCCTTTTCCCAGTCTTCATAGGCTATTTTCTTGCCGTAATAATGGGCTCCGTTCCTATTGAACCTGATTTCCTCAAAAAAATACCAGTCAAATTCAAATTCAGGATGGTTTTTGCACAAAAAAGCGAAGAGGCATTGATGATTTGCAATTTTACGATTTTCAAACTGAAGAAAAGCCTCTGCTAAAATATGCAAAGCATCGTAATAATCAATGTAGACGCTCATCCATTTGGGATCTTTTTCGTCTATTGAGCTGGCAATAAGATTTGCTGAGTTAACGTTCGTTTCAGCATTTTCAAGAAGCGATTTTATCTGCTGCCTGTTTACAAAGGCGAGTTTTTTGTATTCGCCGCTTCTTTTGCAGAGTTCGTCTGCCTCCTCCAACGTAATGAATTTAGGCACTTACATCAACCCCCAGGTCCTCGATAGAACCTTTTATGAAATCGCCGGATATGATGTAAGGAAGCATTTTGTCCATCCTTTTTAAATCTTTTCTGTCTTTTGCCGAATGAACTTGTATGTCTCTTCTGAGCTTCAAGCTGTATTTGCCTGCTTCAAATTTCTCGTCATCGCCGTAAATGAAAATGTCTATGTCGCTGTCATCGTACCAGTCATACCGCGAAAAGCTCCCAAAAAGTATTACAACCCTTGCTCCTTCTAAAGCTGACAGGTGGTTGAAAAGGCCGCTTTCAGCCAGCATTTTCAGAGCGTACAGCCTCTTTATGTTTTGATATTCTGGATTTTCCTCTGATGCGGTATAAAAAGGCATCTTGCCTCTGGGCTTTATCCTCTTAATCAATCTTTCTTTCTCAAATTTTTTGAGCCAGTAAGAAAGCTGCGGCTTGCTTATTGAAGCAGCTTTGTGAAGCTCTTCAAAATGCCAATGCTTAGGTTTGTTAAAGAATGGTTCCAGCGCCTTGTTTTCTTTGCTTCTCATTTTAGTAAGGATAACCTTACTATTATTTAAATGTTATGGTTTTTGATTGAATTAAAAGTAAAAACCCAAAACCGAAATGTTTATAAGCTTGAAGTTTCATGAGCAAATATTAGATGAGAAAAATAATTATAGTATATTCCTTAATCTTTGTTCTTGCTGTTAATCTGGCATTGGCTTTCAGCTTTGCTGACATATCCGGATATTCCGCCTTTAAATCACCGAAAAACGAATGCTTTCGGGGATGCAAAGATGTTGTAAAGGCAGCTGAGGAGGGATGCAAAGATGTTGTAAAGGCAGCTGAGGAGATATGCAGAGCCGATGAAAAAAACGGCTTAGCGAATTGCGGCAGTGACAAAGCCTGCAGAGAGGGCATAAGGCAGGCAGCAAAGTCATGCCATAAGGAGGCAAAATCCCAGTACAAGAGCTGCAAGTCCTGCTGCCAAAATACCTTCAAAGAGTGCAGTAAAAAGTCAAAAGAGGCTTTAAAAGGCTGCAAGGAAGATGATGCAGATGACGGCAATGAAAATGATAAGGATGACAATGACAAAAATGAAAAAGAATGCCATAAAGCAGCTAAAGATGTGCTGAAAAACTGCCAATTCAATTGCAATGTAGTTCCATCACAATGCCCACCACCCGGCATAATAGACGAGAATGGAAATTGTGTATGTCCACCAGATCTGCCTAGCGGTGTACCACCTAACTGTCAAGCATCTTAAAGTATCGGTTTGCGCATGATTATTCTTAATTTAGGCTTGTTTAGAAAAAGGAATTGACTAAAAATAAAAAAAGAAGAAAAAAGATTTTTGTAATTAAAAGGGTCCGCATGTTTCTGGATCTAATACCAATTCTCCATTTTGGCATATCTGGCTATCTGAATTACATTCGCCTTCTGGTGTTCCATCGTTGCATCCGCTTGGCGGCTGCACACAACTGCTCAACACAGAATTTTCATTCGCATTATCCTTTCCAGTTTGTGAAGCATGCTCGCATGCCTGCGAATTAGCAACTGCATTTGAATTTGCAGCAAATACAGCATAAGCCAAAATCACGAATGTAGCCAAAATTGCTGTTACCCCAACGATTTTGCTGTTCATTTTAACACCTCCATTATGTTTTTTATTAATATATCTGCATTTTTAAAGCTTTCGGTTTTGCGAAGCAAAAAGGAAAGCTGTGAACGTTAGTGAGTATGCTTTCGTTTATAAACATTATTTTCAATATTGAAAATAATATAAAATCCTAAATTATCCATATAGCTCTTTTGGAACCTTAAATTCTTTATCAGAGAACACTATTTCTTCACATTGAGAAATAGCCTTTTTGCATATATCTGTCATATAATCGTATTTGCTGGCAACTTCTTTGCTCTTGATAGAAGAGCCATATCTTGCAGTTTCTCTTTCATCTACATCTGATTTTTCTTCTTTGATTTCCAGATAAATATAAAAATAGGGTCATTATTGTTTATGCCTAAAATGATGAAAGTAATGCTGAATACTAACGTGTATTGCAGGCCTTTGGACGACTTGACTGACAAGGATGTGGAATTGGAAGCAAAGAGCGCCAAAGAGCTTTTTGATTTTGCCCACAGCGGGATGGTAGTAGTAATTACATCAGAAATTTTGTTTTACGAGATTAACTTTATTGAGGAAAAAAACAAGCGCGAGCTTGTATTTCATCTTGCAAAGAATGTGGAAAACCGCATGATTGATATCAATTCAGATGTTGAAAAGCTTGCAGACCAAACTAAGGCTTATATGAAAGACTATGCAGACTGCCTGCACATTGCATCAGCTGCTTTATCCAACTGCAGTTACTTGGTTACTTGCGACAGAGAATTGCTTAGAAAGGCCAAAACAATAGAAAGCTTTTTATTCAAGCACAACTTTAAGCTGCATATCATTAATCCAATTGAATTTATTCAAAAGGTGGCTGAATAACATGGAAAGTGAAATGCATCATCCGCTAGTTGAAAAGGGAATATCAACTCTGTTTAAGGAGTTGGGGCCAGTTAAAACTATAGAGTTTTTTCAGCGATTAGGCATCAACAAGGGAGATAGTGTAAAGGAGATTGAGTCTATTACTGAAAAGATGAGCAAAGAAGACATTATGAAAGGCATTAAGAAATCCAGAAGTGCATAGATTATACATCTCTTTTCAGGGCAGTATCTTTCTTTATAAACATTTCTTATGAGTATCATTTCAAAGTCTTTTGCACTTATTCTTTGCTCTCTTTTTCTAAAGGCTTGCCTCTATGCCACCCTGAGTAATACATGACTGATTTCTCTTTTCTTAATTTAAAGATTGGTTTCTTCTTTTTTGCAGCTTTTTCTTTAGCTGTTTCTTCTTCCATAATTTTTAATAGCCTTGTATCCATTTTGAACCTTGAGAAAAAGGGTGTCTTTCAGAATTCTATATTAGAGATTGCCTATTGCAGTAAGGAGCTTTCTATGACCCCGAATTAGCTTTTCAAAATGCTCCAATTCCTTAGGGACAATCCCATACCTTTCATTATCTTCTAACCTCTTTTGAGCCATTCCAAAATCCTATTTTCGACCTTATTATATCTTGCATTTTTACAGCTTCCTTAATACTGGACTCCTCTCTAAATCTAGCTCCAATCATAAGTTCCAATCTTTTCTGGAAAATATTCAACCCGTTCATATACTATACAACAGAAGTTATTGCTTAAATATTTATCTATTTTCAAATCGTTATATTCCTTACCTGATAAGCATCAAGATGCTCTCCTTTGGAAGGACCTGGGGCAGGCAGGCTCCCGTCAATCTTGAACCATTCGGGAGTGTTGTTGACCCTGAAATTAGTTGTTGTTTTTGTCCCGAAATAAATGTAATCAACTGCGCTTCTGTCCTTAATAGCCAGTCCCTGCTTCTGGAATTCCTCAAGATTAACCAGGCTTTCAATGCCAAAGCTTGAGTTGCCCAGATCTCCCTGAAGCCTCATCAAAAAGTTCGGAGCATCATCATGAGCCAAATAATAAGAATTATTCATGTGCTTTATCAAATTGTCAGCCTTGCCGTTAACCACAAATTGGGTAAAATTAGTCTGTGTTATAGTGCTGGTAACCCTTCCTTTGCTGTAGACAACATAAAAAGGATCTTCAAAGCCCATTATGCTTATTTTTTGCGTCAAGTGCCTTTCCCTTATCCAATAGCTTGTATTCCTCTTGTCCCTGATATCAAGGCTTATATTCAAGCCTATGTCAACGTTCCAGGGGTCAGTCTGGTTTAATTTGACATCATTAATTATAAAATTAAACTTTATGTCAACCTTATTTGCTTCCACTGAAATCTTGTTGGCCCAGTCAGTAAAAGTTGAGTCCTTCATGAGGCTTAATGGCTGCTGCCTGATTGTTCCATTGAGAAAGGACTCCTTAAACCTGTCATTTACATTGTCAAGAAATGTGCCGTTGTTTGCTATGAACTGGTTGAGGCTGAGCAGGCTCCTGAACCCTGCGATATAAATTCCGTTATTCAGGTCCCTGAAAAAATTAACTGTTTCTATCCTTGTTGCTATAACCTCCATCTTGTCGCTCAGCCTGTAGCTGCTGTAGGCGCTGTAGGTTATGATTATGACTATTGTAAGCGCAATTGCAGCTGTCGTGTAAAATATGCCTCTTTTTTTAATCATTTAATTTATCTTCAATTCAGATAAAATTGTGTTTGCAGCGGACTCAACCAGGCTTAAATCTATATTTTTATAGCCTTTTGATATCCTTATTTTCAGCTCATTATTCACTCTTTTTATTATTATACCCTTTATTTCAGAAGAGTCTGGGAGTTTATCGTCTACAGGATTAATTTTTTCCCTGTACTTTTTTGCAATTTCAAATGAATTTAAAAATTCCTTGTCATAATATCTCCTTATCACATCATCTTCAACGGCTTTTTCCAGAATTCTATGAAGAATTGCATTTGATATATTTTCAATAAACAAATTGATTAGCTTTTTTCTATTCACTTCCATTTTTAACGCCGTCTAGTATTCTGCTGAATATTTTATTGTATAATCCTTTATACTCTTTCAAAAAAATAGCCTTATTGATTACATTCTGCTTGATATTTTCAGTTTCTTCCTTAAGTAATTTTTTAATCTCGTTATTGATTGCCTCGTTGCTTACCTTTCTGTTATTCAGAAAGAGAAATATAGCTATCAGATTTCTTGTCATGCCGTATTTTTGATTTCCTGTCAAATAATCAAAATTCTCCATAAGTGGCTTGCTCTTTAATAAATGCAAATCAAGAACCTTGTAATTGATTTCATTTTTATATTTCATTATAATCCTTTTTTTAGCAATATATCTGCTTAGCATAGCCTGGTACAGGGGATCTGTTTCTAATCCTTTTAATAAAGAAGGATAGTCTAAAACAGTGATATGGAATTCCAAGCCAAGCAACCTGCCAAGATTAAGTTCTATTTTATTCGAATCAATTTTCCTGCCGTCTATCAAAATCACATCAATATCGTTAAACTGAAACCCTTTTTCTAGAAAAGAGCCGGTTATTATTATATTGTCAGCAAAATCCAACTCACTGAAAATTTTCTGCATAACCATCACTTTTACAGATTCTAACTTATCTATGTTGCAGTATACTGGCTTTATTTCTTCTTCTTCAAAAGTCGGCTTAATTATTACATGCGTTCCTATTTCAAAACCCAAAGGCCTTTCTTTAGGGATGTATATCTGGTCCATGAGCGTCCCTTTGCTCACTTTTCCGACTAAAATTACCATATTACGTAATATTACGTATCAATATTTAAACCTTTCTATTCCCAAACCCTTATCTCAATAATAGCAGGCTTCCACAATGACGGGACATTCAAGA
>JAGVXR010000041.1 GCA_018303645.1 Candidatus Woesearchaeota archaeon | reverse complement strand
TATAATTTTTATTATTAAACAAAAAACAATAAATTTTAAAACAATCTATTTCTAACATCTAATTATGCCAACGGACAAGGAGATAAAGAAAGAATTCAAGCTAAAAGCCTCAAAAGAGCCTGACAAGTATTATGCAACATCTGTTCTAAAGGCAGAAGGCTTCAGCAGGAAAAAGTGTTCAAAATGCGGCACTTATTTCTGGGCAACAACTGGCTCAGATGTCTGCGGCAATCCTGCCTGTTCTGGCGGCTTTAGGTTTATAGGGAAAACTCCTGCGACAAAAAAACTGGATTATGTTGGTGTATGGAACGAATTTTCAAGGCTGTTCAAAAAATGGGGTTACACTCCGATAAAAAGGTATCCCGTTGTTGCAAGATGGCGGGATGACATTGATTATGTTTTTGCATCCATTTGTGATTTCCAGCCTTATGTTGTTTCAGGCGAAGTTGAGCCTCCTGCAAACCCACTGGTTGTGCCGCAGATGTGCTTAAGATTTAATGACATAGACAACATTGGCATCACAGGTGCCCATTACTGCGCTTTTGTGATGATTGGGCAGCATGCCTTCATGAAGCCAAAAGACTGGAACCAGGCAAAGTATTTCACAGACATACACAACTGGCTCAAGCAGGGATTGGGATTGGGCAATGATGAAATAATCTTTCACGAGGATGCATGGGCAGGCGGCGGCAATTTCGGGCCCTGCATGGAATATTTCTCAAGAGGCTTGGAATTAGGGAATCAGGTTTACATGCTTTATGAGCAGACTCCAACAGGCTATAAAGAGCTTAACCTGAAAGTGCTTGACATGGGCATGGGCCACGAGAGGAATGCGTGGTTTACCCAAGGCAAGTCGACAAGCTACGAGACAACATTCCCAAGTGTTGTGAAGAAATTATATGGAATAACGGGCGTGAAAGTAGATGAAAAATTGATGGAAAGATTTTTGCCTTATTCCTCTTACCTAAATGTTGACGAAGTTGAAGACATTGATGCAGTTTGGAAAGATGTTGCTAAAAAAACCGGCTATGATGTGAAGGAATTAAGGGAAAAAATACTGGAATTGGCTGCCTTGTATTCTGTTGCAGAGCATTCAAGGGCATTGCTTGTTGCTTTGAGCGACGGGGCTCTGCCTTCAAATGTCGGCGGTGGCTATAATCTAAGGGCAATTTTAAGAAGGGCTTTGTCCTTCATTGACAAGTACAAGTGGAAGATTGATTTGCCTGACGTCTGCAGATGGCATGCTGATTACCTAAAGCCGTTGTTTCCTGAGCTAAGCGATAATCTTGATGAGGTAACTAAAATTCTTGAAGTTGAAAAAAGCAAGTACGAGGCAACCAAGCAAAAAACACATTCAATGATTTCAAAGCTTGTAAATGAGGATATTGATGACAAAAGACTGCTGCTTTTGTACGACAGCTATGGCATAACGCCTGAAATCGTAAGGGAGGAGTCATTGAAGCTTGGAAAAAAAATTGATGTGCCTGAAAATTTCTACGCAAGAGTCGCTGAGCTGCACGAAAAGCAGGAGCAGGAGCATGCCACAAGAAGGGAGGAAAAGCTGAATTTGGAAAATGTTCCTGAAACAAAAGCAATGTACTACCATGATTACACAAAGAACAGGTTCAGGGCTAAAATAATAAAAATCATTGGCAATAAAGTCATATTAAACGAGACTTATTTCTATCCTACAAGCGGGGGGCAACTGCATGATGTTGGAAAAATCAATGATGAAGAAGTTGTTGATGTTTTCAAGCAAGGAGGAGTAATTGTGCATGTTTTAAAAGAAAAGCCGAAATTAAAAGAAAATCAGGAGGTAGAATGCGAGATTGATCTGCAGAGAAGGCTGCAATTGGCAAAGCACCATACTTCAACCCATATAATAAATGCTGCTGCAAGAAAAGTGCTTGGCAGCCATATCAACCAGGCAGGTGCAAAAAAAGATGTTGATTACGCAACAATCGATTTAACCCATTACCAAAGCATTACAGACGAGGAGATTGAAAAGATTGAGAAAGAGGCAAACAGGCTTGTCAAGGCAGGCATACAGGTGCAAAGCAGTTTTATACCAAGGACAGAGGCAGAGCAAACCTATGGAATGGGAATCTACCAAGGTGGCGCAGTCCCAGGCAAATTATTGAGGATTGTAAACATACCCAACATTGATGTTGAGGCTTGCGGCGGCACACATTTAAAAAATACATCAGAAGCAGGGGAAATAAAAATACTGAAAGCAACAAAAATATCTGACGGGATTGTAAGGCTTTATTTTACAGCAGGGGAGGCTGCCAACAGGGAGGGTAAAAAGGAAAAGGATATTCTGGAAGAGGCAGCAAGGTTGTTGAACATTAAATCCAATGAATTGCCTGCAAGAGTCAACGAGTTGTTTGAGAAATGGAAAATTGCAAGAAAAGCTGTTGAGAAGAAAAAGCAGATTGACTTGAAGCAGCTGGAATTAACAAAAAAAGAAGAATTTAAAGGTGATGTTCTTGACAAAGTTTCTGAAATCCTCAAAACACAGCCGGAGCATATTGTAAAGACTATCGGGAGGTTTTTGAGTGAGCTGGAGGAAATGAAGGGGAAGATAAAATAATACTAATATCCAACAATTCTTGTGGAGATTATTCTTTCATAAATTTTATTTACCCCATCCTCATGGTTGTGAGCAATTTCACCATAAGTTTCTTCCTTACCATTTCTTTTAAAAGTTAGAGTAATATAACTTACACCATCAATACTTATTCTTCCAACAAATGGGTCTTTAAATCTAGCTTTTAATATACGCTCTTCTAACGCTCCTTTTACTTGTTCCCAAGGTAGTGGTTCTTTTACTTCTTCAGCTGGTGATTCCCATCCAATCCATATTTGTTTTCCATTATCTTGTCCCATTTTATTTCCTCAACATTTTATTTCAGTATATTCTAGAACTTTATCAAAACAATGCAAGACCCGTCAAGAATATACTGGTTCTTTGGGTCTTTATAATAGTAGAAGCAATAGACTTAGGGCTAACAAACTCAATGCAGATATCCTATTCAATTTTATGTCAGCCATTTTGATTGATATATAGATTAAGGAGGTCATATTTAAATGTTTTTATTAAATATATTGAACCAGTTTCTTCTGCTGTTTAACATTTCTAAGCAATCTGCTTGCATTCAGCAAATAATCGGCATTGTAATTAAACCTCTTTTTGACTAATTTTCTTGAATATTCAAGCATTAACTCTCTTGATGAAAACTCAATAGGATTGTCATTCATTGCTTTTCTTGTTGCTTCTCTTGTAACCCAAACTCCAAGAGGCATTGTGTATTCATCTGTTATAAACCTCAATGCAAGAACAGAAGCCTGCCTTTTCATCTGCTTTAATTTTTCAAGAATTCCAAGTCTTACTGTATAATATCCGCCTGCTGTTATTTCCGCATAATCTTTTCTTCCGTTATAGCTTTCATAGTCAGTGCTGTATCTTAACGCTTTGCTGGAATTCCAATTTGATGGCACGTAAGTTTCAAACAATTCATAGCTCCAGACTTCCGGAAACATTAAAATCAAATAGTAATTGCCAAGATAACTGCCAAAAAACGAGCAATAAGAACTTATTTCATTATAGTTTTTTATTTCATTGATTAAATTTTTTCCAATAATATCGTCGGTGGCAGTAATCGACCACCTTGTGGGAACTAACTTCCTGTCTTTCTTCAGCCCCAAAGTCCCCACGCTAAGAATCCTGCTCAGGAAATTCTCGTCAAAATTGTTTTCATAGAGATAGTTTACAGCTTCATTTGCCTTCAAGTCAATGTCCTCGAAAACCCTGTAAACTTTTGTGTGGATTTTCGGATTTTCTGTTAGCGATGCTTTTTTCAATCTTGCATTTGGGCCCGTAGGCGCCATATGGGAATCAAGGTTCAGCCTGAATTTCGGCTTTTCCTTTAATTGAATCTCTACATCCACAGGAGAAGATGACATTGCAATGTCCTGCGACAATTCCAGCAGCTTTACTCTTTTTTTTATGTTGATGTTGTACCTTGAATTCAATAGTGAAGAGCGGAAATCAACAATTCTTGGGATTTCAAAGCTTTCCGCTGCCCAGTGCCTTGGCGCATCATAAAGCCATGCATCTTCCCTTTGTTCAGGCGGCGCCAGAATGCCAACATTGACATAGGGGTATCCGAAGCGTCCCACGAACGGAGCTACACCATCGCTAGTAAACTCCTCTTTCTGCATTGCTGACTTAACCCTGAAAACAGCATTGTTTCTCGCGCAAATCGGGCATTTTCCCTTGCCGCAGTCCCCTAATGGGTCGTAGCCCTTGTGCTGTTTGAATGGGATTTGCATGAAATTTAATAAGAAAACAGTTAATATAAAGTTTTGGTTTTATTTTTTGTAAATATGCCTCAGCCACAAATCTTTGAAGATAGGCAATGTCAATGTCGAGAGCATAAAGGCAATTGCAGGCACAATGGCATTCAGCCAAGGCTGCGGAATATTTATTGCCTGGAGGTAAAGCCCGATTGTAAGGTAAGTGAACAGCAAAAGCAAAAATCTTCTTGTGCTGCTTAGCTCCCATGCTTTGTCAAACTCGACTTTTTTGTTCCTTTCTTCTATTTTTCTTATTTTTTCCTCCAATGCCATATGGCAAATTTGTTTAGCTTTGTTTATAAATTTTTTCCAAGATAAAAACAACAACCCTTAAATAATAACAGTAAATTTTATGGAATATGGCACTGTCATCAATTCAGATACATCAATTGAGGGAGCACCTGGACAACTGCAAAAAGCCCCTGTTCTTTTTTGACGACGACCAGGATGGGCTGTGCGCTTTCCTGCAGCTTTACCGCTATAAAAGGGAAGGCAAGGGCATAATTGTGAAAACAACGCCAAAGCTTGGAAGCGTCTTTGCTGACAAGGTAAAAGAATACGGGCCTGACAAGGTGTTCATCCTTGACCTTGCTGTTGTGGAGCAGGATTTCATTGACGAGATTAAAGTGCCTGTTGTCTGGGTTGACCACCACAGCCCTCTTGAAATATACAATGTTAAATACTTTAATCCCAGACTTTCCAACTGGGAAGACAATCATCCTACTTCTTACATGTGCCACCAGGTTGTACAGCAGGATTTATGGCTTGGAGCGATTGGCTGCGTGGCAGACTGGTTTCTGCCGCCTTTTCTAAACGAGTTCAAAAAGGAATTTCCGGATTTGATAGACAAGCCGTATAAAACAGCCCCTGACATAATCTACAACACAAAGCTCGGGCATTTGATAAGGATATTCTCTTTCGTACTGAAAGGCAAAACAAATGAAGTTATGAAGTGCATAAACGTATTGACAAGAATAGACAGCCCTTATGAAATACTTAACCGGGAAACAGCGCAGGGTAGGTTTCTGTACAAGCATTATGAGCAGGCAAACAAGGCATACGAGCCTCTTCTTAAGGATGCCCTAAAGGCTGCGGAAAAAACAAAAGATAATCTTGTTTTATTCACATACAATGATGATAAGACAAGCTTCACAAGCGATTTGGGCAACGAGCTTATTTACAGGCATCCTGGCAAAGTTATAATTGTCGGAAGGGAGAAAAATGATGAGATGAAGTGCAGCATAAGGGCAAGCAGAATAATCCTCCCTCCAATAATTGAAAAATGCTTAGTTGGGCTGGAAGGGTATGGGGGCGGGCACGAGCATGCATGCGGCTTGAACGTAAAAGCAAGGGATTTTGATGAGTTTGTTAAAAGGTTTAGGGAGATGATTTAGAAATTTAGTTAGATTAAAACAACAATAAAAAATCCATTAAAAATAATAAAAAATTCAATAATAAAAATTAAAAAAAACATCGCACTAAAAAATGCTTCGCATTTTTGGTGCCCCAAAAATTCCAATGGAATTTTTTAGGGCTTCCCAGCATCTGCAAAGTTCGTGGGATTTTAAATCCCACTTAAATAAAGCGTCAACTGATTTTGCGGTTGATGGGAACCCAGCTCAGGAAAGTACTGCCTTACTGTGTTAAATAAATCGGCACGGAGGAGAAGCACTAAGGAAAACTTCTTCAAAAACTGAATGCCGACGTGCCAAAATGTTGTCGCCGCAGGCGACGGATTGAATTATCTTAAGAAATTAAAAAAGTATTCAATAAATAATCCTAAACCCTCAGATTCTGGTTGATGAAATTAACAATGTCGTCCTTCTTTTTGTCTGTTTCCTTGCTTCTGGCCCTTGATGCGTACAAGTCAAGGTTTTCCTTCTTTATCTTTGCGTTTATCCTTGTTATCTTGTCGTTAATCTTGTTTAGCCTCGTAACCAGCATGTTGATTTTGGTTTTCATTTCGTTTGGCAGGGAAAGCACTATCAGCTTGCTGCAGTCATTGCTGATGTAGAATATCTTGCTTCCTCCAAATGTTTTCTGCTCTTCATGCAGGAAATCCCTCCAGGTGCTGGAATACTCGCCATTGCTTTTTTTCAGCCTCAAAACCAGCGCCTCTTTGTAAGCCTTTGACTTGATTAAGTGCAATTCAATGGAGTCGTTGCCTGCTTCCATGTCATCCTTAAATTCAAGAATACTTTCTTCCCCGATTCCGTTGAAGCTGGAATATTCAATTGCGCCTAAGCTTCTGTCTATATCTATATGAGAAATGATGTTCCTGTAATCATGCTCCATGCCTACCACCCCAACTAATATACTCTTTATATCAGGTAGTATAAATAATTATCGGGTTTTAAAAAGGAAAAATTTATACATTACAAACAAATTACATTTACTATGAGACACAAAAAATCAAACAAAAATATCAAAGAAGACACAATTTTTGCCAAAAGGACAGAAGAGGCTTGGAAAAGGCACGATAAAGGTGAATTCGTAGAGACAGATTTTGATACCTTTTTGAAGAAATTAAAGAAGGCAAATAATCTTTCTTGATTATACCAAATTAAAAATAGGTGGTTGGGATTGATTAAAGTATCCTAACAAAAATAACAATTTATTTAAAGAGGATATTAAAAATTAATTATATGCCTATTGATTTATTTATTAAAGTTGTTATTGCAGTAGAATTAATAGCATTTGGGATTTTAGGATTTATAATAGGTTTAAACTTTATTATTTTATTAGGACATGGTATATACCAATTATTGTTAAAATATGCGGTATCATGGAAAAATTTAAAATCAAAATTTAAAGAACTTATTCAAGAGTTTCAAGAGCAAGATTTTTCTTATTATGTTGACCTTATCAACTTATTATTGATAGCGTTGGCATTATTTTTAAATATAAACGTATATTACATCATAGTTTATTTACCTATTTATTTAATAACAAAAATCTTTATTTGGGTTGTTAAGGATATTTTATTAAGACAAAAAACTCCACTAAAAATAACTGAATTTTGGTTTTTTATTTATGTAGTATTATTCTCTTTTATTATGTTATCTTATATTTTTTCTTTTTCCCTTTTTTATAATGATATTTTCTCATTAAACTATGGTTATATGTCAAGTGATAAAGATAATTATATAAGATTAAACTTTGTGGATACCTTTTTATATAGTGGCTTCACATTTTTTTCCATGGAATATAAGAACTTTATACCTCAAAGAGCTTTTGCTTGGTTTACATTTGCAGAATTATTTATTTCACAAATATTATTGATTACTTTTATAGGTGTTATGGCTTCAAAGTTAATAGATAAAATAAACCTTAACATATTACGCAATGAAAAAAATAAATAAAAAAGGGGAATTTGTAGTATTAAGTTTTATATTACTTATCAGTCTAATTGCTGGAATATACATTATTCAACAACAATTGGAAAAAAAAGATTATTTGGGTGACAGTTCAACTATGGTAGTTTATAATTTAAGTAGTACCAATCCAAATTGTTCACAACAAGAAATTAGAATAGACATGAGTAATTTAAAACTATTCAGTACATTTGAAGAAGCAAATAAATTAGGATTTAGATTAGATGAAGTTTGTCGATAAATATTTACTTAAAATAAACTGAATATACCAGAGTAAAAAATAAAACTAAACTTAAAATTGCAGAAATAATAGAAATATAAGTTTTAACATTTTCTTGAAAAATAAAGTGTGTAACTTTTTCAAACATATCTACATTCCTACCATTTGCCATTTTAACCTCTTTTTTATTACTGAATGTCTTTTTTCTTATTCTTTTTAAATCTATTGTTTCAAAACATAGTTATAACATAATGTTTCAAGTATACAATTCACATTTATTTTCCATATTGAATTTATATCCAAAATACTCTACGGCCCAACAAACAATAACCTTTAAATATCCCCAGTACAGCATTATCCTCCATGGAAGAGCAAGCTCCAAGCGGAAATGCAACGCCCCAGATTCTTGTTGCGGCAGAGGCAGCCAAATCCACCAGAATAAACAAGATGGTGATGCACGGCTTTAAGTCATTTGCAAAGCACACTGAAATACTGTTTGGCGGCAGCTTCAACTGCGTTCTTGGGCCAAATGGCGCCGGAAAATCCAATGTTTTGGATGCATTATGCTTTGTTCTTGGCAAATCATCTTCAAGAGACCTGAGGGCTGAAAAGTCAGCCAACCTGATCTACAACGGGGGCAAGGCAAAGAATCCTGCAAAGCATGGGGAAGTGAGCATATACTTTGACAACTCCGGCAGGATTTTTCCTACAGAGGACAAGGAAGTCAAGGTATCCAGGATAGTGAGGCAGAACGGGCAGTCAATCTACAAGATAAATGACAAGGCAATGACCAGGCAGCAGATAACAAGCCTGCTTTCACTGGCGAAAATAGACCCGGATGGCTACAACATAATCCTGCAGGGCGACATTGTAAAGTTTGTTGAGATGCATCCTGAGGACAGGAGAGTTTTGATAGAGGACATTGCGGGCATATCAATTTACGAGGAAAAAAAACACAAGGCAATGCTTGAGCTTGAAAAGGTCGAGCAGCATTTGAGGGAAACGGAGATTATACTGACGGAAAGAAGCACATACCTCAAGGAGATGAGAAAGGACAGGGACCAGGCATTAAAGTACAAGGACATGAGCGACAGGATAAAACAGAACAAGGCAAGCTACTTGAAAATCCAGATGGACAAAAAAGACAATGAAAGAAAGGAAATTAAGTAAAAGATAGACTTAGGAAACAGCGACTTAGCGGCTTTGAGGGAAAAGATAAGCAAACTGAAAGCGGAAAATGAGGAAAAAAAGAAGCAGATTGAAAGCATATCAAGGGAGATAGAGGAAAAAGGCGAGATAGAACAGATAAAACTCAACAAGGAAGTAGAGACATTAAAGATAGAACTGGCAAAAAACAGCTCCAGAATTGACACGCTGAAAAACGAATTAAGCAGGATAAACCAGAGAAGAAATGACCTGAAAGGCAGCATTGACGACATCGAAAAAAGAATCCAGCAAATGGCAAATGAGAAAAAAGATTATGAAGCTCAAATAGAATCAAAAAACAGCGACAGGAATATAATCAGCAACAAAATACTCAAGTTCAAGGAAAAGAACAATCTGGACAGCGTTGCGGGAATTGAAAAGCAGGTTGAGGAAATTGACAGAAAGGCAGACGAACTGCAGAAAGAAATAACCGGATTAAGGGAGCAGCAACACAACCTCATAAGGGAGAAGGACAGGCTAAGCCATGAAATAAATGCTATAGAAGACAAGATAAAGGATGTCATTGATGTCGAGAACGAATACAGGCAGCAGATTGATGCGCTGAAGGACAAAAGGCAGGCGTTCAAGGCATCAACTCTCGAGCTTAACAAATGCCTTGACGAGGATTCAAGCTTTGCCGTGCAGCTTTCAGAGTCAAGAAGAAAATTAAATGCTGTTAATGAGGAGATTGCAAAGCTCCGCGCGAAAGACATAACGATAAGGGAAGTTGCAAGAGGGGACTTGGCTGTCAAAAAAATCCTTGAGCTTAAGGGAAAGAGGGAAGGCATTTACGGGACTGTTGCCGAGCTTGGCAATGTAAGCTCAAAGTATGCTGTTGCCCTGGAAGTTGCGGCAGGGGCCCGCGTCAAAAGCATTGTGGTTGAGAACGAGAGGCTTGCGGCAGAGCTGATAGACTACCTGAAGCAGAACAAGCTCGGCACTGCGACTTTTTTGCCTTTAAACAAAGTGTCCGGAAAAGACATAAGCGAAGAGGCGAAAAAACTTGCAGGCGCAAAGGGGGTTCATGACTTTGCAATCAACCTTGTTTCCTTTGATCCGAAATTCAAAAAAATATTTTCTTACGTATTTTCCGACGCTGTTGTGGTGGACAGCATACACGTCGCAACAAGGCTGGGGATAGGCAAAGCCAAATATGTAACTCTGGACGGGGACGTGGCAGATGTGAGCGGCGCAATGCACGGCGGCTTCAGGGAAAGAAAAAAAGAGGCGTTCGGCTTCAGGGAAAGGGAAGTTGGCGAAAGCCTTGAGGAAAATGAAAAAAAGGCGAATGAGCTTGCAAATATAATCTCCACGCTCGAAAAAAGAAGAAGCGAAAACGAGGCGAAAATAACCGAGCTGAGGGAGAAAAAGGCGATTTTCGAAGGGGAAATAATAAAGTCAGAAACATCCATGCATATTCCGGCTGATGCCAATGCCTCAAGGCAGCAGCAAAAGGAGCTCGAGGCAAGAGGGAAAGGAATTGACAATGAAATGGCCAAAATCAACGGCAAGATTTCAGAATGCAACAGCCAGCTGACAAGCCTTAAAATCGAGAAGCAGAAGCTGAGGGGGGTGATTTCACAGCTTAACAATCCTTCATTGCTCGCAGAGCTTAACACATTTGAGCAGAAATTCAAGGAGCTGAGCGAGGACATCATAAAAATCAGCTCTGAGATAAAAAATATCGACGCGCAGGTAATCAACATATTTTTGCCCGACAGGGAAAAAACAGAAAAGATCCTGAAGCAGCTCGGCAAGGATGAAGGGGACTTCAATAATGAGCTAAAAAGGCTGAATGAGGCAATTACCCAAAAAGAATCCCTGCTCATGGAAAAAGAGAATATCGCAAAGGAATTCTATACAAAGTTCAAAAGCCTGTTTTCAAAGCAAAATAAAATAAACGGGGAAATACAGAAGAACGACATGGCAATTGACAAAATAACCGAGGAAAGCAGGCAGGTTGAAATAAAAGTTAATTTTAATTCCCTGAAGAACGCGGAAATATCAGCTTCATCAGCAGCTTTAAACCAGGAATTTGCGCAATATGAAGGGGTAAAACTTGACATGGAAAAGACAGAGGAACAGCTAAAAAGCGAAATCTCGAAGTTTGAGAAGATGAGGGAGGATATAGGCTCTGTCAATATGCGCGCTCTGGAGGTTTATGACGAGGCTGAAAGGCAGTACAATGAATTCCTTGAGAAAAAAGACAAGCTTGGGAAAGAAAAGGATGATGTTTTAGTCATGATGAAGGAAATAGAGGGCAAGAAAAAAGAGCTGTTTATGAAGACATTTGAGGTTGTTAACGGCAATTTCCAGAATTTCTTTGGAATGCTGACTACAAAAGGCGCGGAAGCCAACCTTGTGCTTGAGAACGAGGAAAACCCGTTTGAAGCCGGCGTAAGGATTAATGTAAAGATAACCGGCAGCAAGTTCCTGGACATCAGGGGGCTTTCAGGGGGAGAGAAGACACTGACTGCATTGGCATTCATTTTTGCAATACAGGAGCACGAGCCTGCCTCTTTTTATGTTCTTGATGAGGTTGATGCTGCGCTGGACAAGCACAACAGCGAGAAATTGGCTAAGCTGATAAGGAAGTACGCCGAGAAAGCCCAGTACATAATGATTTCTCACAACGACAATGTAATTTCAGAAGCTGATGTCCTTTACGGGATTTCTATGAACAATGACGGGGTTTCGCAGGTGGTGAGCCTGAAGATTTAGTCATCTCTTGTATTTAAGCTTGTAATTAAAAACATTGCTTCTTATCTCGCCGAAGATGAGCCTGTACAGCGCTGAGAGAAAAAGCTTGAAGCCGACTTTAAGCCTGCCTTCCCTGTCATACCTCCTCATTGAGTAAATCACTTTTGGATTTCTTATTATGCCGAATTTGCCGAAATTTCCAGCCCTTTTCACATAATCCATGTCCTCGCTTAATTTTATTTCTTCATCAAATCCCTTAATTTTTTCATGGAGCCATCTTTTGCAGAAAATGCCGCTGCCGCATGCATTTGGGTAGAAAGCCTGGGTTGCATATGTCCAGAAGTTGAAAATGCCTAGAAAAATCCTGTCGATAATTTTGTTGCTCAAGGGCTTTAAGAAGGTGCCGGCAGCATCAAGATTTCTATTTTCCATCTCCTTAACGGCATCTGCGAGAAAATCCTTCCCAATTACCGAGTCAGCGTCCAAAAAAAGGAGAATATCGCCTTTTGCAGTCTTCACTCCCCTGTTCCTGCTTATCCCCGGCAATCCGCCGCCTTTTACAACCTTGCAGCCGTATTTTCTTGCAATCTTTACAGTGCTGTCTTTCGAATTAGCGTCTGCCACTATAATCTCATAATCTTTATACGCCTGCCGGTTTATGGAATCCAACAGCTTTGGAAGATAATTTTCTTCATTCAAGGCAGGGATTATTATGCTTATCATGGCATTAAATAGAAGATGCTTCTTTATAAAATATTTGGCATTGTAAAATCCATAACATTTAAATATATAGTGATTTTGCTATTCTAAAGTGGTATAAGTTGGGGCTACGAAAAGACTTTTCGGTTCACAAGAGGAAGACTATCGAGTCATTTGAGCTAGTCAAGGCTGACATATCGGGCATAAGCCTTGAAATCGAGAGCTTAAAAAATATAATTGCCTCTTTTGGCAGCAGAATTTCTGCAATTGACAACGAACTGCTTAATTTAAGCAGGAATGCCAGCAGCAATAACCTAAGCATAAGCTCTAAAATTGACAGGATAAGCAGCTCGATGTCTGATGCTATTGCAGCAGTCAATACGCTCAGGAACGGCATAAACATAATTTCGTCAAATTACCAGCGGATGTCAAAAAATATGTCGGGGAATAAAAATTCAATAAAAAAACTCGAGTTAAAATCGAAAGCAGAGTCCCTGAGGGCAGGTAAGCTTGGCTACTCATTAAAAAAATCACAGAAGGAAACAAAGAAATTAAAAAACATCCTTAAAATAAGTTCGAGAAGGGCCAAAAGTGCTGATTCAGGGCTCGTAAAGAGGATTGTAAGCCAGCAAAAAAGAATCGTGCAGCTGAACAGGAAAATAGAGGGAAAGAAAGATATAAGGAAATCTGTTTCAAGAAAGAAAATAAGGAGAAAAGCAACCCCGAGAAAGATAATCACACGGAAAATCACTCCCAAAAAGAAAGTCACTACAATAAAGACTCCAAGAAGGACAATAACCAGAACAGAAACACCGAAAAAGAAAGAGATAGTTGAGATTTTCAGGCAGAAGAAGCCATTAATATAGGCATTAATTATTTTTTTCTTTAACTTGAAATTTTTTTTGGAAAATAAAATGCGCCGGCCGGGATTCGAATTTCCGAATCATAAGTTTTTGCTTACAATTTCCCGGACACGCGGCTGCCTTCTAAACTAATGGAAGGCCGCAGTCATTTATGGCAAACCTTTTCTGCAACAATCGTTCCGTGGCATTGAAAATGCCACATTGCATGCTTTCCATCAACGCTTTTGCAAAGGGTTGTAGCCATTAGACCACCAGCGCACCAAAAGAAGTTTTGAAAGTGGATTTATAAAAGTAGTGGTTATTTGCTCGTCACAATCTCAACAACATCCCTGTTTTTCAGCAGATATTCTTTTCCAACAGGCTTTTTTGTCCTTACATCAATTGCCTTGATGAAATGACTGCCAATATCGGTATGCAGCCTGAAAGCAAAGTCCAATGCAGTTGTGTTCGGAGGCATCAAAAAGCAGTCTGGCAAAGTGTTGCCGTGCTGGTCTGCAAGCTTATTCACCCCTCCTGGGAATATTGCAATGTAATTTAACAATTCAAAAACAGCGATGTCAAGCACTTTCTGCACCCCTGTCGAGCCGAATTTTTTGAGGACTTCCGCTCTTATAAACTCCAAGGCATTTTTCTGCTTTTCATTCAGACTGCCTTCATTTAAAGTCTGGAAATCGCTGTCGCCAGGCATATACCTGATCAATTCATGTTTTGCAGCTTCCCTTAGGGCAAGCTCTGCCTCTGCGCTGCAAGCCACAAGCAGGCGCCCCGGAAACTCTTTCTTTAATCTTTCAAAATTTTCATAGGCGCCATTAACATCTACCTTATTGCATGCAATAACCATTGGCTTTGTGGCTTTTCTGAGCTCTGTCGCGATTTTCAGAAGAATATTCCTATCCCACTTCATTATATCAGCATCAAGAGCCAGTTTTTGAATAACCCCGTCTATCAGCTTTTCATTTACCCTTAAAGAGCTTAGCTGCTTTGCAACAGCCTTGTTCAGCTCGGGCTTTTCCTGATTTACGGTCCTTGCAAACCTGTCCCAGCCTTTTTCTCGTTTGTTGAGCCTGCAGCATCTATTATGTGTATCAATGCGTCAGCCTGGTTCAGGTCGTCAAGAAACTGGTTGCCCATTCCCTTGCCTTCATGGGCGCCAGGAACTAATCCTGCAACATCAAGCAATTCAACAGGCACAAACCTTTTGCTGTCGATGCAGTACCCAAATCTTGGGTTGCATTTAACATTGAATTCCCTGTCAGAGCATTCTACCCTTACGTAGCCTGTTCCGTGGTTAGGGTGAATCGTAGTGAAAGGATAGCTTGCTATCTCAACATTCGCTAAAGTGGATGCCTTAAAGAAAGTGGATTTTCCTGCCGATGGCTTCCCGACTAATCCGATTAACATTATAAGCGGTGTAATCGAAACCTTTATAAATTTACTTTTCAATGAAACAGGGCATGGGAGTTATTGCTTCTATTCCGGAGTTTAAAGTGAAGTACAGCGATGTTTTCTCGCTGAG
>JAGVXR010000040.1 GCA_018303645.1 Candidatus Woesearchaeota archaeon | reverse complement strand
GTCGTCCCAAATTTTATGGACATCATCAATCTTGTTTGTGCCTATAAAAAATGCCAAATCCCATTTTCCATGTAGCACTGCTATTGTCCATATTTTTTCTTTTGACTTCAGGTAATCAACAAGAATGTTTAGCTCTTCATTAGTCATCTGCTGGAACTTGATATAAATTCTAAATGTGAAAAAACCAAGCTTAGCCATATCTACAATTGCATTGTAGCTGGTTATTACACCTTCTTCTTCAAACCTTTTCAGCCTGAATAAGGTGAACTGCTTTGATTTGCCAATGATTTTAGCTAATTTTGACAAATTTATGCTTGAGTCCTTGTCTAACTCGTAAAGAAGCTTTTTATCATACTCGTCAAGCATGAATGTTTTATTAGTCATATATTTTACTTTTACCTATTTATATATAAATTTTTCTATAAAAGTAAAAGATTCATATAGTTAATTTTTTATATATAGATACTACTTAATAGTTATGACAGATAGTAGAATTTTACTCATTGGGGAAATATTAAAGCACAGAAGTTTTACGGGAGCGAATAAGGCTTTGCCCGTACTGGCTTCTGCATTGCACAAAGAGGGATATAATGCCGTACAAATGGATTTGGAAATGCCTGGCTTGACACTAGACGATGTTCTGAGAGAGGCTTCTAACCCCAGCACTATGCTGGTTGCATTTGCCGGTTGCATGACACCGCAGCTGCCAGAGATTGATAATGACGCAAAAAAGGTTTATGACTATCTGCAAACTATTGGAAGGAAGGGTACTTCAATTATTGTGGGCGGTTATGCCTCCAAAAGCATTGAGGATGTTGCAAAGCAAACACCATGTGTTACGGCTTGGTTTAACGGAGAAGGGGAGGAGGGAATTGTTAAAATTGTCAATTCTATTTCAAGAGGGACATTCAAGCAAGATGCACCACTCATAAAAGGGTTATGCTATGTTGATGACTCAGGCATATTTTATCACTCCATGGCAGATAGAATAAGAAATCCCCTCTTTTCCGGCATCGACCAAAATTTCAGTTTTGCTTATATTCCAGAAGTTCATGACATGGACATATTTAAGTCTCCAGATGGAAGGCAGCTGAAAACAGCCCAGCTGTACACGCAAAGAGGCTGTCCATGGGTTTGCGGCTTTTGTGATAAAAGCACAGAAGACCCAAATGTTGCCAGGCTAAGCGAGGAATCTTTAATGAGGCAATTAAAAGATCTGAAAGGGAAAGGATTTGAAGCAATATACCTTGATGTTGATACATTTACGGTTAATGAGAAAGCTGCCAGGAATGATGCAAGGCTTCTGAAAGACGCCGGATTTGCATGGGGCTCTAATACAAGAATTGACAGGATAAATAAGGATTTAATGAAATATCTTGTTGACAATGGCTGTATTTACATGTTCTTCGGCGTTGAGCATACAATGCCGGAAGTTTCATTGGCAATTGGAAAATTTAACGGCTCATTCCAAAGCCAAATGAGGCAGGCAGAGCAATATCCAAATAAAGTAAAAGAAGTCTTTAAACACGTGAAAGGAGTTGGCTTGCCAAGCAGCTATTTTACAATTCTTGGATTGCCAAAAGCAAAATTAAACAAAGATAGTACAAGCATTGTTGGTTATGAGCCAACTACTTTAGAGGATGATATAGCATCAATAAGATTTGGGTTGCAAGAGTGCGAGCCTGATTACCTTAACTTCAACATGCTTAGATTTATGCCTGGGAGCTTAGCAGCCGATATGCCAAACCATCCTGCATATGAATGCGTAAGACCATCAAAGGAAAAGCCTATTACAGCAGGTTATTTTCTGCCAAGAGTTGCAGAAAAACTTAGGTATAAAGTTCCGGAAAATCACGGAGTTTATAGATTATGCGAGTCAGTCGGGATGAACCAGCCGACAACAACTGCTATGGACGCTGAAAGAGTTTATAGGACGATTAAAGCAGCAATGGGCATAATTAATAGAAGGATTGATAATGGTAAAACACCAACAAGAATTTTCTTTGATAGGGACATTTTAAACGAAGGGCTTGTTAAGAGAGAAACTAATGGAAAATATTCAATTGCTCCTTTAAAAGAATTTGAAGGATTAAATGGCAAATAAATGCAAACTCATTTCTCTGCACTGTACCTTGGGGCCAAATTAGTAACGGAATCAAGCTGCTTTTGTGTTTCTGCATCATTACCATTGCCGTAAGAAATAAGTATCCTATCCAAGTCTCTAAAAACATAATTGTCGAACTCGCTGTTTGGCTGCCCATTCACATAAAATTTTAATTTTTTATTTCCGCCATCGCAATAATTTTGCCTTTCAAAAATAATGCAATTGCTGTTAAAATCCATTCCAAGCGACTTAAGCAAATGCCCCACATTCAATCCAGTTGCATGCACATGCACAACATCTCCAATGCCATCTTCAAAATGAATAAATCTTGCAGCAAGCTGGTATTTCCTTTGGGAAAAGTCAATTGCTTGGCCGTTTATATAAACCTTAACATCTGCATGGATGTGCGTTGAGCGCAAAGGACCTATACCGCTAAGCAGATGCAAATCCATTGCATCTTTATGTATTTCATTAAGTTGGCTCATCAAGTTTCCTTTTGAAACCCACTGCCACAAGAAAAGAATTACTAAAATCAATGTTATAATATAAAAAATCAAATCTATTTTTCTCATTTTTTAGATTTGTCAGCTTTGCTCTTCGTTTTGAGCCTTAACAATCTGGCCTGTTGTCAAGTCCCTGTAAGTTCCAAGAACCTGTAGCCTTCGGAATACATAGAAGCCGTCTTTCTCTATGGAAAAAAACTGCTTTAAAGCCTGAGATGAAGGGTAAGCGCTTGCTTCATCTGAAATTATTACCATAGGCACCTGCGTTATGTTGTATTTGGCAATTAATTCTTTCCCTTTCGCGTCTTCTACGTCAACAGTTTCCTCTTTCTCAAGCTTTATTGTGAATACTCCTTGCGGGTTTGTCAATATTTCCCTGTGAACACTTACATTATAGCAAAGAGGAGGCGTGCAGCTTTTATCAACTAAGTAAGTTAGGTCAACTAATCCTCTTAATTTCCCTGTTGTCAAGTTGATGTACGGCGGGTAAACTGACCTTAAAACATAAGAGCCGTCATCTTCTTTTGTTCCAATCTGGAGCCATGCCTCCTGCATTATATCATAGGCAGCTGCTTCTTTTGACAGTATGATTGCCGGAGCAAAACCTATGCTGTATTTTTTAATGAGTTCTTTTCCTTCATCGCTGCTTGGCTCAATCTTCTTCTCCGTGGAAACCTTCACGCCTGCCGCTTTAATCTGGCTTATTAACTGGACTAAATCATTGCATTTATCGCAGGATGAATCTTTTAAAATGTACAAAGCAACCATTCCCTCTATTTTTCCTGTTAAGGCATCCGTATAAGGCGGACTTGTTTCTGTGAACAGCAGCGCATCTTCATTCTTTTCAAGCCCTTCAATGCTTACTTTTTCGATTTCTCCTGTGACTACCAAAGCTGGTATTTTCTTAATGCCATATTTTTTTATTAAATCCCTGCCATCTTTTGAGTCAAACTCAACAGTCTTTTCTTTTGTTGCATTTACATTTGAAGATTTTACATAGCTTAAAACTGCCGAAATGTCAAAACAATCGCTGCATTTGGAATTTTTAATTGAGGTAATCTCAATCTTGGCGGGCTTTAATTTTTCCTTTAGCTCCTGCGCGCTTTTCCTTAAGTCCTTATTCAGGCTGGAGGTTAAGAGCAGGTTGATTACCAAGAGGATTCCGAGCAGGACAGTCAGCCCGATGAATATATTTCCAAAATCAAGCTTTTTAGAAATAGATTTTATATAAGCGCCTTTTTTTTCAGGGTCCATTTGTCACCTCAAGCTTTGCATCCTGTCAACGCCGCCAATTTGTCAAACGGCTGCACGTTTTCGTGCCATGCGCCGTTTATAACCCATGTCGGGGTTTTCCTGATTCCCGGCAGCTCATCGAATTCGCGGTAGCTGATAAATTTGAAAGATTTGCCGAACATTGCCTTTTGTGCCTGGGTGTACTTGCACCAGTCCATTGCGCCGTACATGACAGCGCCCTTTTCTGTGAGGCATTTCGCAAAGCCGTCATATTGCCCCGGCTTGTTTATGGCATAAATTGAGTAAGCCGCAGCTGCCAGAATAATTACGCCGATTATTGATGCAATAACATAATATTTGGATTTGCCAGGGCTTGCTGGATGCTCCTGCAATTTTTGCTGCTCAAGCTTTTGCTCATGCTCCTGCTGGGCTTCATGGCTTTGATGCCTCAGCTTATCCAATCTAAGCCTGCGCTTCTCTCTTTTTGTCAGCTCCATTTTATATCAGGCTTACAATGCAGAATCTGATGAATCGAGCGCCTTCACCGGCGTGTCTTCATAATCTGCCAGTGGAGCAACTCCGCATCCGCCGCCGACATACTGCCCCTGCTGCTGTCCCTGCTGCTGGTTGTATGTTGCGTAGCCCGCTGTTGGGTCTTTCTGGCAGCCAACCAAAAAAACACCAACCAATAGCACCAATACCACTATAGCTGTTTTATTCATTTTACCACCCGTTAAAATATTAACATCCGCCTACCATTGAAGGCAGGTCATTCAGGTTTGACGGAAGGCTTCCGGAGCCCTGCGCTGGAGCGCTTCCGACACTTACCTTGCCTGTGCTTATGCTTGTCTTCAGGCTGCTTAATTGTATTGCCTGCACTGCTGTAAGCAGCACAAGAACAACAAGCACAACCACGATGATTACGTTCCTGTTCATTTTATTGCCTCCTTTCAAGCTTTATTTAATTGTTTATAAAGATTTGGATTAGTTTTTGATTTTTTTATTTAATATTATTATTTTAACATCCGCCTACCATTGAAGGCAAGTCCTGTATGCTTGCAGTCGTGTCGCTTGAGCCTTGGGTGTTCTCCTGCGATGCCACTGCTGCTTTCATTTCCTTCAGCTTCTGCTCGTCAACATCGAGCAATAATGCAGCAATGTCAGGGGTGTACTGCCCTGACTGGGTTTCCTGAATATACCTCTGTATCATCTGCTTGGGGAAAAACAAACCTTTCCATTTTGCAATTTCTTTCATTATCTCTTCATCGCTCATGTCTGGGTAATTTTTGATAAGATAAGCTGCCACGCCCCTCATTGCCCATGAATGCTTGCAGCCGCATGCAGGCCTGCCGTCCTTAAAAACAAGAGTTGTTGCGCCGCAGCAATATTCGCATGCCATTGTAGGAGTAGTGCCGATTTTTATGTATCTTGCTTTTTCTTCTGGGGATAGCTGAACTTTGCTTCTTCCGTATGAAGGGTCAAGCTGCGCAATGATTTCAAGGCTTCTTATAGGGTCGTCAAAAGAAACTCCAAGCGCTTCACCATAGAACGGAATTCCTCTTGGGATCACAACAGCCAAGGCATCCTGCGTAGGGTCGCCTGTTAATGCAAGAGGTGTTTTTGTTGATGATGTTTTTAATGTCAACCCGCTGCCCTTGAATCCTGCAAGAGCAGAAGCCTGTGAAATCTGCATTTGGTTGAAAAGTATTAAAACAGCAATTAAGCTGACAAATCCCCAGCTCAGCTTTTCGTGAAAGCTTAACGGCGTTTTTTCTTTTTGAACATGCTCATGGACTTCATGATGCGGATGGTGCTTCTCATGCTCCTCTTTGCTTAAGAACAGCCATACAACCAAGCCGATAAGCCCAAAAATCAGCAAAAACGAGATGGAATTAAGCAGTATGTTCGATGAAACCTTCGTGTACTGAAACTGGTTGTATACAAGAATTGCCCCAACTGCAATAACCAGAAACAATATTACTTTCTCCAGAAATGAATTGTCATTGGTTTCGTGAGCCATTTTCATATGAGTTAATGCCTTTTTATATATACTTTACTTGGAAAACAATGCGGTTTAAAAAGCTTTTTAAGGCTAAAAAAGGCTTAAAATGGTTTATTTTCGTTCATAAAGGATTGTTTGGGGGTTCTTTGCCTCTTTTATGTATGAAATACCACACAACAAAAACAAATAATGCAAATGCAGCCAGCCCAATAAGATTTATGTACGGAATGTTGAACAGCCTGTCTTCGAAAATGTAGGCATAAACTGAAGTTCTTAATGGGTCAAGGTTGTTTATGACGCTTGTTCCGTTGAAAATTATGAAGATTAATCCAGAGGCGATAAGCAGAATGCCTGCAGCAATTTTTGTTGTGTGCATAAAAAATGTTTTTCCGAATATTTTGACTTCAAATTCTTTTCCCCTGAGCCATGCTTTTTGCGTTAAATTGTATTTGTCAAACAAAACTGATATTAAAAACAGAGGGACAAACAAGCCAAGCGAGTAGAAGAAAAGCAAAGTTCCTGCATAAAAATAATTATGAAAGGTTGATGCTATAAGCAGAATGCCAGCAAGCACAGGGCCCAGGCATGCGCTCCACCCAAGCCCAAACAAAATGCCGAATGTAAAAATGCCGGCAATGTCGTGCCCGGTCTTCATGCCTATTTTTATGAAAGAAAAACCTTTGCCGAGGATTGTCATCAGCCCAAAAAGTATAAGAAGCGCTCCTGAAATAAATATCAAAATTTTTGTGTCTGCAATTTGGATTGATGTCAGCGTTTCGCCTATTGCGGCTGCAAAAATTCCGAGGATAATAAAAATCATGGAAAAGCCTGCAAAAAAAACAAGCGTCATTTTTGTGATTTCCTTCCTTTCCTTGAATGTGTAGGCAAAGAATGCCGGCAGAATTGCCAAAGTGCATGGCAGCAAAACGCTAATCATGCCGCCGACAAAGGCGACGAAAAAGGAAAGGTTCTGCAGATAAAATACAGCCTGCTGCTGGTTGTACACATTTATTTTTTGCAGTCCTGTTTGGGCAAAAACTAAAGGAATCAATATTAACATTGAAAATAAGAGCATGGTTGTTTTTTTCATTTTGTATTAATTATCCCCTTACAATATACTTTCTTCTCATGCCTGCATGCCCGGGTCCACAGTATCCAGTGCAAACCACATCCCACACCCCTGCTTCTTCTGCTGTAAATTCCAGCACTGCTTTGCCGCCCTTCCTAATAAGATTATCGGGGTTCCATCCGGGAATCACTATGCCTTCAATTTCAAATCCGTGCGGAACATCAAGGCTTTCAACAACCAGCTTAATTTTATCGCCTTTTTTTACAACAATGTTTTCCGGCTGCCAATCATATTGGCTTCCTTTAACTTCTATCACCCTTATGTTATCGATTACCTTGCCGCTTAAAGGCAGATCGTCAAACTTATTTTTGTGATATTTGATAAGCTTTTTTGCTTTTGCCGCGTCTCCATCCTCTTTTGGAGCGCATGCGCTAATAAAAACAAATATCAATGCCAACACAAAAAATAATTTTTTCATTTTTGGGTGTAAATCTGCTTTATGAAATCAGTTTCAATAACTTTAATCTCGTCTCCGGCATTGTAGCCTTTTGGGATTTCTCCGGGAATTGTGCCAGTAAATGATATGCTTCCTTCTTTTGCATTTACGCCGACAAAAAATGGATAGAATTGTCCCTGAAGCTTGTTTACCCACACAGGCTCATTAACCACTATAATGAGGTATGGCTTAAAATCCTTGACAGAAGGTGCGTTAAAGCTTATCTCTGCAACTCTTTTGGCAACATTTTTGCTTATGGCAGGAACTGCTTCGATTAAGCTTTTTGGATAATCAAAAATTGACAAGCGCCATGCAATTATGTTGCCGTTGACTGCATCGACATTAACCATAAAAGTCTCGTCAGCCACAATAATTCCATCAACGTGCCTGAACCACTTGTAAAAATAGGTGTCATCAACTTCAGAAACATCATAATCATGATTAAGCTCTGATTTGATGTCATTTGGAAATGCATCAAAAAATTTATTTGCAATATCAAAGCCCTGCTCTTTTGTCAGTTTTTTAGTGCCTGTTTTGTGCTTCAGGTTTTCATTCCTCATGCCGTAAACTTCATAGCCCATGGGGTTTATTTCAACATAGTTTCTCTGCTCTGGCTCAAAATGCGCCATAATCAGGCCCTTGTCCAAGTCAAATGAAAGTGGCTCTTTGCCTGTGCTTAGAAATTTTTGTGCCGATTTAACTACATTAGACTTAAGCTCCTTGTCAAAGTCAAGGCTTATTCCAAACAAATAAAGGGAATGTGCGCTGACCAGAATAGCGAACGAGGAGATTAGCAGAAAAATGAAAAATAAAAAAAATATGCTTTTTTTCATTTCCTCACTTGACAATCAGTCTTCCCTTCATACCGCCGTGCCCTGAGCCGCAAAAGACGGAACAGAAAGCCGTGAATGTGCCTTCCTTGTCTGCAGTGAACTCTATCGTTTTCGGAGTGCCCGGGTCAAGCCTTTCATTAATTCCGTATTCCGTAATTGAAATGCCATGCGGCACATCAGTACTTGTAACCAACAGCCTTACCCTGTCGCCTTTGCTGACTTCAATCGTGGACGGCTCAAACTGGAATCGCTTTGCCGTTATTTTGAATTCTTTTACAGACTCTGCTGCAGGCTTATTTTCAGCCACAACTTCGGTTTCCTTAGTAGTTTCTCCAGGCACGGGCATGTTGCTTTCCACAGGATTTCCTTTGCCTATCAAGTCCTCCGGCTTTTCTGCAGGCTTTTGGCTGCATGCGCTTGCCAAAAACACTGCCAGCACTATAAATAACATTATTTTCTTCATTTTACACCTCTAAAACTAGTTTTTATATATAATTTAGCATGAAAACTTACGCTTATTAAACTTTGTTTTTCAGAAAAAAGGGCAATTCGTGCTTTTTTATGTTCATAAAGGCCTATCCGGGCTCTCCAGTCAGCAGAACTCGCACACTTTGCCCTTGCCCTTTATTATTTTCTTCGCTCTTCTTGCTTTTGCCTTTTTTGGTTTCCTTGCTTTTGCCATTGCAATAACTTTTACTTTCTTATTTTTAAATTTATTGTTTTCAAATGAATTTGATTTTTGCCAGTAATGAAAACAACAAAATCAATCCTCCACCCTGCTGTTGAGTGCGAGCCAACGAGCATGCTCGCGGGCATTCACCTCGCCCGTCACCCATTGCATTAAAGAATTTTTGATGCCATCAACTATCTTCTGAGCAGTTCAAATCGGAAAGTAGGGTTGGAGTGTTTATTTACCCCTTCTGATTCATTATTGTACTCATTAATTTTAGATTTTCTTCCTCTTTCCACATAAGTCTCTGCATAAACCTTGTTCTACTAATTATAAAACCGATGGGACCAAATATGGCTAAGAAAAATATAAAACCATATAAAGTAACCCCAAAAAAAGCCCCCAGCACTATAGCCGCAATAGGACCTTTAATAAGGGCAGTTTGAGGATTTGCATAACTCAGTCTTTGCTTCGTAATAATAAGCAGTTTCATGATTTCTTTGGCTCTTTTCTCAAAATTGAATTCCTTAGCAAGATAATTTACTTCTGATTGGAACCAATCTAAAACTTGCTTTATTTCGATTTGTGAAGAGGTTGCTAGTAATCTTTTTCCTAGTTGAGTCACCAATTTTTCTTCTTTTTCCAGATTTGTTTGGTAAACAGCTAAAAAATCTGAGATATTTTTCAGCAAACTTCTTGTAGATTTATCAATAATGGAGTATATGTCCTCCTTCGATATTCCGCTCAGACTGCATTCCATCTCAAATTCTTTATAGTAACTATCCCTAAGTTGCCTTATTTTTCTGCCTAACCTTGTGCTTGGTTCATTGGGTTTATACCTTAATTGTGCCGCTGATTCTAAGTAAACAATATGCTTGTTGGCAGGGTTATTGACGTGCTTATTGAACAAATAATTTATGTATCTAACATATCTACTTTCAACTAGAATAGTTTTAAGTAAATTCGCGATAAATTCTTGAATTTTTTTGGAAAATTGGGCATCATTAAAAAAAGAATTAGCTAAATATTGATTTAGGTCATTAAAAATTGAGTTCTTCTTTATTTCAAGTTCCTTAATGTGCTCTTTTACATTATCAAACGATTTTCTTAATCTGTACCGTCTAAAAAATTCAAATGCCATTAAAAACATAATTTAAATAAATGGTTTATAAATGTTTTTAAATTTAGCCGAGCCATTGGTGCTAGGAATCTATTGAGGCCGCCAGCATAATAGCCATGATTTATTTACATTCAAACCATTCATCACTATTTGCCCTTTTGCATAACTATTAGAATCTAAGAATAGATATTGCTTTACGAAATATCCCTATGCGTCTCATACAAAAATGCGGCATCCTCGTTATGCTTTTTCAGTTCCTGAATCAAAATCCTGAAAATTTCGTTTGAAGATACAATTTTATGCCTTTTAACCCATTTTGTTACTGCTGCAGCCACTTTATTGCATATCTCTTCTGCTTCTTTCTCGCTCAAATGCGCATTCCTGCAGGCAAAATAGCAGGAGCCGTAGACTTTTCTATCGTCATAAAGCTCTGTATGCCCCTTTCTCTTTACTATCTGAAGCAATGTCCTGTACATGGATTTTTTTATTATTTTTTTGTGTTTTTTGCCTTTCATTTTAGTTGAATGTTATTGTGCCGTTTGCAATCAGTATGAGCAGCCATCCCAAAAATACAAGTATTATGCCTGTTGCAAGCCTCATGTAAGCCCTGTTGTTCTGCTTCCATCTCTTTATTTTCTGGATTTTAACGCCGAAATTCACCATCAGCAAAATCACTATCATGGGCATTACAAATATTATGTTGTACAGGACAAGCATCAGGAATGCCGCAAAATTAAAATTTTGCGATAAAAGCAGCAGGATTGCAAGGTAGGGGGCACCTGTGCAGGGCAGCTCTACTCCTGCAACAAATATGCCAAGGAATATTACTCCAGGCAATGTAAGCTTTTTTGTCATTTCATGGATTTGCTTCGCCCTCTCAGGCGGTATTGCAAGAGTGATTCCCTGCCCGTACCAGAAAAAGTCCTTTATCTCAATCAAGCCTGCTATGATAATCAGCGAGCCCACTGATATGGAAATGTACTCGCTGATATATAATGGCACAGAAGCCAAAAAGTACAGGATGCCAAATCCAGCCAGTATGTAAGTGGCAAAAACCGCCAGTATGTACACAAGCCCGTAAAACAGCATTTCCTTTTTTGTGTTGAAAGATATCATGATGGAGATAAGAAGTATTAAAACGCCTATTGCGCACGGGTTGATTGAGTCAATAAGCCCGGTCACTACCACTGTTCCCAATGCCGGCAAATAAGCTTCTACTGCCATTTTAATCCGTATGTTTATCGGTTTTTATATACCTGTCAATCTCTTCAATCGGCTTTTCTGTAAAAATAAATTTTATCCCGTCTCCGGGAGGAACTTTTTCATATGGGGCAATTTCATAAGGAGAGGGATTTTCAATCAAGTTGCCATTTACAAAAACATAAAATTTAGCGGGCTTTTCATTGCAAAAATCGCCGTCATGAAATGAGAATAACCCATTATCTGTAGGGACTTTTAAGCCGTCATTTGTGAGAGAGCCCCCAACTGCATAGAAGAAAGCACCTAAACTTGCCTGCTTTTTGTCCAATATAACGCCTTCGACATGAATCCTGTTGTCATTATGGGCGTGCATCAAGTCAGTGCCCTGCTTGTTGGATAATCCTTTTGGCTCGACAAGCTTAATTTCTTTATCGCAAACCCATATTTCAAAGTCCGCATGCCAGTGCACAGGGCCTTTTGTCAGCGATATTATATTCAGGTGCAGGGTTGTTACAACAAGGTATGCAGTTACAATGAAAACCACGGCTACAAGCGCAATGTATACAGCCCTTTTTACAGCATCATTCATTGCCTTGTGCAGTAGGATGATTATCAGGATTAAAGCTCCAAAAGCAGCCGAGCCATAGCCGGCAGCTGCCAACTGGCTCAGGGGGTACAGCCCGGAATGGTCAAGCACAAATTCTTCTTCACCTTCGTGAGAAAGGGCAAAATTTACAGCCAGAATTGAGATTATCAAAACTGAAAAAATCAAAAACCTCTTTTTCATAATACATATTAAAAATTGAAATTATTTAAAACTATCTTTTTTAAAACCATTCTGGGAAGTAATCTAGCTTCATTTCATTTGAGATTATTACTGATTCTGTCTTTTTGATAATATCTGAAAAATCATTCCTTATCTTATGAGTCAATTCATAAAAGTCTTCTAAGCTTTCTGTTTCTATTTCCAGCTCAACTTCCCATGGACCTAAAGATTCGATTATATGAATTACATTTGAAAGCTCCATACAGTATGTTAAAAAATAGTTAAATTTTGATTCATAATTTTGAAGGGAAATGCATAGCTTAAAGAAATTGTACCCAATTATTTTAGGGCTTAAAAATGTGACATATCCTTGTATAACGCCTTTTTTTTCAAGCTCTTTAATTCTTCTTTGAACTGTCTTAATATTTATATTAATTGTTTTAGCGATATCCAGATAATTAAATCTTGCATTGTTTGCGATTAAACGAATGATTTTTTTATCTTTATCATCTAATTCAATTTTTTGAGCGCCAATAAATTTCTCAATCTTTTTAGGTGTGCTTTTTCTGTTAAGCAAATATGTTCTTTGAGAAGTGTAGCCCTCTACTAAGAAAACAACATCATACGAAGTTATATATTTTTCATATCTTTTGAAAAAATCCTTTTTAATGCTGTCAAATTGCTTCAGGCTTTCAACATAAGTTCCTATCATCAAATCCCATCTTCCTTCGGTTTTTGCAATCCAGCTTATTCTTTTGTCATTAAGAAGGTAGCCATAAAGCTCTTTTTCAGTTTCCTTGCTGAATCCAGAAAGCTGAAGATACATCTTTGCAAGCATCAAGCCAAGAGTGCCTAAGGAAAACTGTACAACAAATTTCTGTATTACACCATCTTCCAAGAGTCTTTTTACTCTGTATTGCACATTGTTTTTGCCTATCCCAAGCCTTTTGCCTATTTCTGAGAAGCTTGCCCTTGCATTTGTATCCAATTCCAGTATAATTTTCTTATCCACTAAGTCTAATTTTCTCATATTTTAAGTTATTTTGCCTTTTTATTTATAAATTTTACTAATTTGACTAAAAAATAAAGGAATAGTTTTATCAAATATAGACACTACTAATTAGTTATGACAAGTGAAAGATTATTATTGATAAATCCGCCATTTCCACGAAAAGTAGCAGGAGTCCCGCTACAATTATTGTATTTGGCTGCGGCTACAAAAAATGCCGGAATAGAAACGCAGTTACTTGACTTGGACGTTGAGGAAGAAAGCAGCCGCGAAAGCATCCTAGAAAAGACCCTTAAGGATTACAAGCCAACTCATGTTGGAGTAACATCATATAGTCCAAATTACCCAGAATCTTTGGATATTCTGAAAACAATAAAGAGAACAAATCCAAGTATAGTTACTATTTCCGGTGGTCCTCACGAGATTGCAATGAATGGTTACGGTAGAACATCTGAATTTATAGATCATAGAATAACCTCTACTTTTGGTGAAAATGATCTTTTACAATTATTAGGTTTAGAAAAAAGGATTTCTAATCGAGAGACACTTTTTCCCGCTTTTGAACTTATAAAAGACCATCCGCAATATCAGTTTGACTCTGAACTTTTTGGAGGTAGAAGAATGACACAAATACTTACAGCTACTGGGTGCAACCAGAAATGTGATTTTTGTAGCGCACAGCAAGAATACATACCTTTCAGAAAAGATACTGTTGCAGTACAATTAGAGAAGCTTATAGATTTAGGTTATAAGGCGGTTTTTTTCAACGATCCTAATTTTACAAATCCTTATAGGGAAAAATCTTTGCAACCTGTTGAAAATTCTGATGTATACAGACGAATCAAGGATTTAATGTGTGGTTTAATCGATTTAGGAATAAACCAAGAACTAGTTTGGGGTTGCCAGACAAAGGCAACAATGGTAAACCCAGAACTATTAGATTTAATGGCAGATGCTGGAAATAGGTATATTACTTACGCATTGGAAAATGTTGATAAGGTGTCATTGATAGAGATGGTTAAAGGCATTACACCAGAAAAAGTGCAAAGGGCAATTGATTTAAGCAAAGAAAGGGGCATTAAAACTGGGCTTTATGTAATGCTGGGGACTAAAAAGGATAAAGAAGAGGATTTTGAAGTTGCTCAAAAAACATTGGATTTTGTTGAGGTTTTGCAACCAAACTACCTTTCTATTAGCATACTTGCAAATTATCCAATGTTAGACAGAAGCAAGCCCGGAGAAAGGAAACATATGCAACTTGATTATGCAAATCAAAGGTATAGCAGAGAGCCTATCTGGCTGGGATTTGACGAAGGATGGGGAGCTTATCATCCAAATACAGATGTACAACAAGCTACGAGGTATAAGCAAGAAATAGACAAAAGAACCATAGAAAAGCCGAATATCTGGAATAAAATAAGGAGATTTTAGGAGTTAAAATGGCACGTGAATGGTATAAAATTTATGACAGTGTTATAGATAGTGTATGTCCTGATTATAAAATGGGTTTAGAGGCAGTTGTAAACGCAATTCCGAGTAACGCTAAAAACATTGTTGAATTGGGAAGCGGAACAGGCGAGCTTACTTATAGAATAGCCCAAACTTATCCAAATACCAATATAGTTGGAGTTGATATAAATATTCCCTTATTAGATATAGCTAAATATAAATCAAGGTCTTATGGTAATGTTCGTTTATTGAACTTGGATATACTTGGATTAGATTTTGCGGGATTCGATACTATTGTTAGTGGTTTGGTGTTTCACCTTTTGCCGCAACACTATAGGGACGTTATTCTTGAAAGGATGGTCAGTTCTCAAGCATCTGCAGTTGTGATTTTTGATCGTGTTAAAGGAGAAACTCAAGAGAAAGAAAAAACATTTTTGGAGTATTTTGCTCACAATCTACAAGGGAAAAGGCTGGCACAAGATTTAATTGAGGAGTTAATAAAGGAAAGCCGTATTAATAAACCAATGAAATTAAGTGAGCAGAAAAAGCTTTTTGAAGAAAATAGGTTTATGCTTAAAATTTTACATCAAAATCCAAATCATGGTTTTGTTACTTATGGGTTTTATAGATAAGGCTCGACGTATCTCTTATTAGTCAATAAACTCTTGATAACCGCAACCTTTAAATATATGTCTATACTTTGTCTATACATATGCAAATACAGAGATTGCTGGTAAAGGAGCAGCTTGTCAAGCAAGTAGTTAAATCAGGCAACGGCGGCGCTGTATGGGTGCCTAAGAAATGGCTAGGGCAGGAAGTTGTAGTTATACTT
>JAGVXR010000053.1 GCA_018303645.1 Candidatus Woesearchaeota archaeon | reverse complement strand
ATAAAGTGTATGCATACAATCCCCTAAAATACTATCAAAGTTAGATAAATAAATCAAATTACTTCCAAAATCCCTAAGTTCTCCTTTTGATAATTCCTCTGCTACGCGATCATCTAGAAAAAGTGTGTTATTAACTCTCACAAACACTAACTTTTGATCCCAGTGGTCTTTTCTTCCCAATGAAAATTGAATTCTCCCATCATACGGGTCCTTAAATTCAATTTTACTTTCGTCAATTTCGTTTGTAACATCGAGATTCAAATTTTTTGCAAATATATCTAATGTTGCACCAAAATTTTTGCTGTTATTCATATATCTTAAGATTGCTATCAGGCTTTTAAAAACCTTTCTTTCTTAGAAAAACCCTTCCAGCTTAGTCTGCTCCTTTATTTCTAGCAAGTCTTCCTTTGTGTAGCCGATTACGTTGAAAATCCTCTCAACAGACGGAATAACCTGGTTGTTGATGTAGTAATCAGCATCATACTCATTCTCCTTCACTTCTTCTGGCAGCTTTGCCCTGTTCCTTATTATATCATTGCCCTGCGTCACTACGTATTTTATCATCGAGCCGGGCCCTATAATCCTGCCCTTGTTCTTCAGCCTTTGCGCTACAGCGACATGCGGGCCTTTTGAGGTGTAATCCAAAATGTCCTTCTGAAGCTGAGTGTGTATTATCACTTTCTCAATCGGTATCCTTTTTGCCTTCAAGTCTGTTATGACGCCCTTTACGTACACAAGGGCTTTTTCAGTGTCATGCTCCCTTAAGATTATCTCCAAAACCCTTTCCTGCACGTCCTTTGCTATAGGCGACCAGTTGCGCCTTACAGTCTCAAAGCCTTTGATTTTCAATGCGCCTTCTTCAGACATCAATGCGTACTTCTTCTTTGCGCCGAATGCGCCCATTTTTGCAGAAACAAAAATTCCGCTTGGATAGAACCCCTCATATTCCAGCTCCATCAAGCCCGGGAGCTCCAGATTTACAGATTCGGCAAATATTTCCGCATCATTCTTTGATTTCCCGTCTAGTGTGAGGAAAACGCTGTCCGTGTCGCTGTATAATACGACAAAGCCCTCCTTTTGCGCCTTGTCAATGACCTTGTGGATGTAGAACCTTCCCCATGCCGTTATGCTCCTTGCGCATTCTATTGAGTACCATCTTGCCCCGAAAAAGCCAAGGTACCCGTAAAATGAGTTTGCCAGCAGCTTCAGGCTGTTCTGCCTTGCATCGAGAAATGTAAACTTTTCGTCATTCTCTTCCTTAATTATTTCTTTTATGCGCATCCTTCTTGTTATCAGGTCCTCTATCAATATCGGTATGAAGCCCTTTCTTTTTGCGCAGAACCAGTAGCTTTTTTCCTCAGGCGCGGATTTTGCAGTCTCCTCGCAGCATTGGCAGTTTATTGTGTCAGGCCCTATGTTATGCGAGCTTATGATTGTAGGGTAAAGGCTTCTGAAGTCAAAAACAACAATGTCCTTGTATAAGCCGGGCTTCGGCTCGTAAACAAAAGCGCCCTGATAAGTGCTGAGCCTTCTTCGCTGCACTTCCCCATAATTTGGTTTGTTTGGGGCAATCTCATTGAACTGCTGCGCCTGCTTCATTATGTACCATTCGACAAGCTGGGAAAAGCCCATCCTGTTGACGTCGTAAATCGGAATTCCCACTATCTTGACTATCTCTGTTATGGTGGGCAGCATTTTCACAGCAAGGTTGTATGTCAAAAGCGAGTCGTTAAGGTTGTACTCGCAGAACTTTTCAAGGTTCTCATGGCTGTTGTCCCAGATGTTGGGCAATTCGGCAAGGGAAACATCATGCTTTTTCTCGTCAAGCAGCTCGCTTGCAACAGCATTCAGGTCATAAGTGTATGTTTCCAAAGTCCCCCCAATCACCCTTTTTATGAACTTGAAGATGTCAAGATGGGTGATTCCGCTTATTGCAACTGTTGTCTCCCTGGCGCTTTTTACCCTTAATTCGGAAAAGTCAAGGCCTATGTCGAGCTTAATCTTGTACTTGTCAGCCCTTGTTTTTATGTAGGGCAGGTCAAACCCGTCGGAAAAATACCCGGTCAGTATGTCGGGCTTGTAATTCTCAACAGTCTCCCTGAATTTTTCAATCAGCTCAGCCTCGCTGTCGACAAATTCTATGTAATCCAAATTGGTTTTGAATTTTTTCCACAGGAAAACTTTTTTTATATTTTCCCCGTAGAAGGACAGCATTATAATCGGGTTTTTCTCGGCGTCGATTGCGGCGTCAAACGGGCTGTATGTCTCTATGTCAAACGCCAGAATTTTCGGGCTTTGCAGAGTGCCTGTGCTGATTTGCTCTATCTTCCCAGCCCTGAAGACAGCAGCCCTTGACTTTTGGTTTGCATACTCGCCCTCGGCCTGGTGCAAAATCAGGGGCGTTATGTTTTTGTCTATAAGGTACCTTCTGGCAAACGGAATGTCAAATTCATGCATCGAGCTTACCGACTCCCAGTCTTTTATGACATTGCTTACCGCAGGCACGCTGCCGGGCAAATTCACATAAACCCTTATCGCAAAAACTTCTTTTCCAAGAAATCTCTTTGTCAAAGTTTCTGTCCTGGTGACAAAAGAGGATTGATTGTCATCCTCCACCCTTATCTTTTCAATTTTTTCGCTTATGCTGGTGTTGTCTTTCGGGATAACATAAAAATACGGCTCAAAATTGCCGTCAAGAATGGTAATCTGCCTGCCGTCACTAGTTCTCCCGTACAGGTTTATCACAGCCTTACCGTCCTGCACCTTGTAGGCTGCATCAAGAGGATAAAATTGTATTATTTCAGCCATAATGCCGGATAAGGACGCAGAATATATAAAGATTTGGTGGCACATTGCGAGCAAAAACTTTTTATAAATGCAGGTTTTCATCCAGCTTATGAAAAAAGGGGTGGTAGCTTTAGTATTATTACTCGTAATTCCATTAGCTTATTCTATCTCAATCAAGGAACTCATAGCAAGGTACAGCTTTTCAACTGCCACGAGCCAGATGAACATTACGAATATTTCTGATTTCATGATTGACAAAAGCAATAATAGTATTAACGACACTCTGGTTTTTGAGCTTGCCACAAACAACACATCTGGAAATTTTATTTTTGTTGTCAACTTATTTGATAAAAACGGGATTTTAACAAATGAGACAAACAAGACGTTAAGTGCTGGAGCAAACAAACTTAACATTACATTTGACTCGGTTTTATTGAGCCAAAACCAATTCAATTACTCAATAAAAGTTTACAACTCAAGCTACAGCCTGAAGTACAGGAAAGACAATGCACTTACCAATATTTATTCAGGCTACGAAGGGGGGTTTCAGTTAGTTGATATTAGTGATGCTAAACTCAATAAAACTTTAATGATAAATCTGGCAATAAACTCCTCTTTAAATGGGACATTCGAAACAGCATTGTTTCTGATTTATAATAATTCAATTATTTCAAAAAAGGAAAACAAGTCAATAACAAACTCAATGCAGAATATTTCTTTCAATTTTTATAATGAGGCGATAAAAAGAACCCATTATTCGGGAAAATTCAATATATCATCAATAAAAATCGGCAAAAAAACAATCAAGACAAATTTTACAACTGCATTTTACGATTTCAAGGATTTTGCTGCAGCATCATACATCTTTAATTTTACAGACAATGGAATTGACTTGGACAATAACAACAAGCAGGATATTCTGCAGATAAATGCAAGCGCGCAGATTATCAATGGCAACACATATGCAGTTGCTTTAGCCTTATACGACTTGTTCGGCAATGTCATAGGGATAAAAAACGAGTCATCTTTCTTGAATGCCGGAAAAAATACAGTAATGTTTGAAATTAACGGCTCCGGAATTCACGGCAAAAAGCTGAATGGGCCTTTTATTGTAAAGTATGTTGAGCTTTATGAAGATGGCAATTTAATCGACAGCATTAATGACGCTTATACAACCAAAAATTACAATTTCAATGATTTTGACAATCCCAACCTTCCGGATTTAAAAGTAAGCATATCGGCTTCTGACGGCTATCATTACGGCATAGAAAACGTAACAATCAACATAACAGTAAGCAATGAGGGCAATTCGCACGCTTTCAACGCATTTGCCGAAATATTTGACAATAAAACCTTCTCGAAAGCCAACAAGTCAGGCGTAATAGCAAAAGGCTCAAAAATCCAGTACAGCCTGGATTTTTACAATTTTTCAGATTTTGAGATAACGGCGATTGCGGACCTGCAGGGCTTTGTCGAAGAGCTGAACGAGAGCAACAACGCGGAAAGGCTTGAAATAAAGCTGAACAGAAAGCCGATTCTTAACTTTGTCAATAACATCACCGCTAATGAGACAGACAGAATTACAATAAACCTTTCCGCTTCGGACCCAAACGGCGACAATCTGCTCTTTTCGGTAAATTTTTCAAAATTCTCAAACAAATCGAATATATTTGAGTGGCATACAACAACAACAGACAGCGGAACCTATTCTTTAAAGGCTGCCGCCTCTGACGGGTTTCTTAATGACTCTGCGCTTTTTAAGATAATTGTCCTGAATGTCCCGGAAAAAGACACGGATGACGACGGCATAAACGACAGCGTAGACAATCTTATAGGGGGTGAAAAATCCATAAACACATCCACGCTCGACCTCGGCGTTTTTGTGGACGATTCAAAAAATCTGTCAAGAATTCTTAACAAAAGCATGAAAGTTAAGTTCAAAGACAGCAACTTTACAATAGCAGAGTTTGATTTTGATTTTTTCATGTATAAGCTGAATTTGGCTAATGTCACCATAAACAAGCAGGATTCAAATGCAACAGGCTCTTTGCTTGTCAGGGGCCTGAAAATGCCGGAAGGCGCTGTAAAAGCACTATATGTTGATAAGGCTAATGCATCGCTTAATGGACTGTGCGTTAAAGACGGGGAAATAAATTCAATAGGCGAAATCAGCAGCAGCTGCAGCTTAAGCAACGAATTTCAGGTTGAGTGCGACGGCACTTTGCAGGGTTCATACTCCTGCACATATAACTCAACCTTAAATAAGTATAAAATTGAAGGATTGAGGCACTCGGGGATAGTGCAAATTTCCTACACCAAGCCGGCTTCAAGTTCCGGCAGCTCTTCATCATCATCATCAGCAGGAAGCGGCTCCGGAGGCGGCGGGGTAATATGCATTCCTGATTGGCAGTGCAGCGAATGGGCAAAATGCTTTAACGGCTTCAGGACCAGAAAATGTTCAGATGCAAACAAATGCGCTTTTCCGGGCAATAAGCCAGTTGAATCGGAGCAGTGCTCTTATGAAAAAGAATCAGCTGGAGCGGTTAAACCCGCGTATGCAGGCAGGATAAGCAGAATGAATGAAAGCGTTCCAAAAAAATCTCCCAAAATTACAGCACTAGTCATAAATCAGTTAAATAAAAAGCCAGATTTCGGCATCTTTATTGTCTTCGTGGAAATTCTTGTTATTGTTGGCTCTTACCTTGCAGTAAAAAGCAGGCTTTTCTCAAAAATCTTTAAATAGCAAGATAAATATCTTAAATTCGTGGGGCTGTAGTATAGTTGGCAGTATCCGGGGTTCGGGCAACCGCGAAATCAGTTGACGCTTTGCGCAACATAAAGTTGCGAGTGCTCACTTCGTTCGCAGTTATGAGAAGCCTCGTGGCCGGGGTTCAAATCCTCGCAGCCCCATATATTCTTTAAATTTTAACATAACATTTTTAACCTTCCTTTGATTTCTTTATTCTATGAAGAAAGTCATGTGCGCAGGCACTTTTGACATTATCCATCCCGGGCATTTGTATTACCTGTCAGAAGCAAAGAAGCATGGCGACAAATTAGTTGTTGTTGTCGCAAGGGACAATACATCTGAAAAATTCAAGGGCAAAAAGCCGGTGCATAGCGAGAGGGAAAGGCTTGAAGCTGTGAAAATGCTCAATATTGTCAATGAAGCTGTGCTCGGCGGCAAGGGCAATATTTTTGACATCATTGAAAAAATCAAGCCTGATGTAATCTGCCTCGGCTATGACCAAACGCTGCAAAAGCAGGAATTGGAGGATGAATTAAAAAAAAGAGGCATCAAAGCTGAGGTTGTCAGGGCAGACCCGTACATGCAGCACCTTTACAAAAGCTCAAAGTTAAGAAAATGAACCCAATATACCTCATTATTTTGTCATTGATTGGATTTATTGTGTCTTTTTACATCTTCTACACAAAAAAGTTGAATAAAAAAATGCATTGCATCATGGGGGAGAACTGCGATGCTGTTGTAAAAAGCAGGTACGGGAAAACATTCGGCATTGAAAACACGGTTCCGGGCATGCTTTATTATGTGCTTGTGTTTTTATACGGGCTGGGAATTGTTTTAAACCGAAATATTTTTAAACAGGATATTGTTTACTATCTTTTAGTGAGTGCAAGCATCGGCTCTGTGCTGTTTTCAGCATATCTGATTGCAGTTCAGGCGTTTGTGCTCAGGAAATGGTGCGAGTACTGCATTGTTTCGTCTATTGCATCAGTGTTGATATTATTGGTTTTAGTTTTGTAAAATGGCGGAAAAAACTTATTTTTACAGGGCAACTACCCCTGCTAGGGAAGGGGATGTTCCTGATATGAAAATTTCACCCTATACTTCCGGTTCTATTGTATCATCCAGCAATAAATTATCCACACTAAAAGAATTAGTAGACAATCTTACTCAGCGTGGTTCCCAATTCTACTCGATTGTGCTGTATGATTACACATCCATTCCTGAGTCAGTCTCGCAAGATAAGAATCCAGTAAGATATGTTTCAGAAAAAGCTGCAAATGATTTGGCTTTACAAACAGTTAAGAGTCATCTTGAAGAAGACACTTTAGGTTTATTGTGGGATGTTGGACGTGTTCCAAGCACACCAACGATAGATATTTATAATGATGGAAAATGGATTACTGTTATGATATATACCCCTCCAAAAGGTTGGCGTCCATCAGAGGGGCATCAACTTTCAATTGATTTAAACCTTTAAAAACAATAAAATGGCAAAAAATGATAGCAGCTGGACAATAGCCCTTTTGAGGGTTGTGCTTGGAGTTATTTTTGCCTATCACGGCTATCTCAAGCTTTTTGTTCCTGGCGGGTTTAAGGGAACTGCAGCTTTTCTGGCATCGCTGGGAATACCCCTGCCTTTGTACTCGGCTTTGATTGTTTCAGCAGTTGAGTTTTTTGGAGGAGTTTTCTTAATCCTTGGGATGGTCACTAGATGGAGCACAGTGCTTTTGATTATAGATATGCTTGTAGCGTTCTTTTTGGTGCACATGAAGAACGGCTTGCTTGTTTCAAAAGGCGGCTACGAGTTTGTACTTGTGCTTCTGGCAGGCTTGGCTGTTGTTCTGGCTAATGGAGCAGGCAAGTTTTCGCTTGGGAGCAAATATTTCAAGAGCGGGCATTTGAAGTAGAAACCAGTAGCATTATTGAAGTATAATCTCTAAATCCTGATTTTTTGTTTCGCCAATCCCACTCATCCTGCAAAGTACTGCATAATGCCTCTTTCTCATTTCTTCATAAAACTTAGGCGCTTCCTGCAGCAAATTCAGTCCGCCTGTTGGGTATGTAAAATTCAAGAAGTGGTAAAGTTCAGCTACAATTTCCCTTAACTCAGGGTCAATTATGTAGGCTCTTCCAGCGCTTAAATAGGCTTTTTTAAGCTTTATGGTATCGATAAGCAAATCAGAAGCATCCGCCCATAGCTTATACATCTCCCCTATGGTGTCCCTTCCTTCTACAAAATCCTGCCCTTTCATTTTTAATGTGCTTAATGCCGTTTATTTAAAAATCTTATTAAAGTCTTTTTTAATAATCAACCATACCCGCTGAAATACCTGTTTACATCATATCCAATTATGACAACAAGGTATCCAAGCCCGTTTGAGGCTGCTGCAAGTGAAGCACCCGTGACTGCACCCCCTATCGCACTTCCAACATAGGATTTACCTCTTCCTGAAATTAAAGCAGTAAACATATTTTTAATGTATGCTTTATTTACAAAAGCCTCCAGAGTGCCCTGTGCAACAGAAGGGCCCGCCCACACGGCAATCTTTGCCATATCAGGTATATCATACCCCCCTAACTCAAAGCACGCATGCCCAACTCCAATAGCAAAAGAAGCAAAAGCTAAGCCCACCCGCCGCTTTCTTATAATCTCATTATAGGATTCGTTGAATTTATTTTTACTGCCCATGAATATGAGAGAACTCGTTGAAAATTATCCCAGAAAGCTTAAAATCCTTCCCTGCTTCCTTATTTCCGGCTTTTTGTCTTCCGTCCTGCATTTGTTTATCACAACATGCCCGCAGTAGTTGTCTTCAAATATCACTGACATGTCTTCTACAACCAGTTTCTTTTTATACAATGGGCAGTCAAGGACAAGTGTATCTGCATAGCCTCCCTCAAACCCAATGTGGAAGCCGTATTTTACAGAGTCCTTTTTTAATTGTGAAAAATTTTCTTTGGTTAGCTTTTTTCCAAGCCAGTCTTTCAATCCATCTGATGCAATCTGCGTAATCATTATCTCATAGCCTCTGTCAAGCATCTGTTCCATTACAATGTCATGCTCTTCTCCAGAATGGCTTGCAAACGCCTCGATTCCCAGCGGCAGCAGCGCGTTTTGTATGCTCTTAAGCTGGGTTTCCTGCAAGCCTGTGCCGCCTAAAACAACAGCATCAACCTTGATTTTTTTCTGATTTGACTCAACTATATCCTTCACAATATTTGCTTCTTTTACAGGATTTGCAACCCTGCATTTAACGTAGAAATGCGGAATGTTAAGCATCTTTGCAATGTCTTTTGTCTGCTCAACTGTTGCAAAGTGGAATAAAAAGCAGTCTTTTCTTGTGGGCTTTACAGAAATCAAGTACTTAATGTTCCAGCCTTTTTGCTTTGCATGCTGGATTGCAAAAGTGCTGTCCTTTCCTCCTGAAAAAAGAATTGCTACGTCCATGAAAAAAGTATAGTTATTTTGTTTATAAAGGTTTTGATGGAAAATCTGAAAGCATCTAAAGATAGGTTTAATGGTTAAATAACAAGCTATTTAGATAATTATTTTTTGCGATATTCTATAACTTGACCGCCTTTCTTAGGTAGGAAATCCTCATAGCGCGGCTCGACTTTAAATTCATTTTTAAAAATTCTTATATTCTCTCTTAGTCTTTTTCTTTCTTGCTCTATTTGTTCGGGGTTGTCATAAGGCACAATTCTGCCATCTTTTATGAGCCTGTTAATTGGAAGCTCTGGTGAAGGCTGGTAAACAGATTCAAGAACTCTATAAGGTTGAACTTCATTTATCCATCCTGCTGTTATATCTGTAGCCTCTTCCCATGTAACAAAATTTTCAGGAGTAATTTCCTTGCCCAAAGGATAAAACCCTTTTCCCAAAACACCCAACTGCACAATTACCTTTAATCTTATCCCAGAGTCTTGAATTAATTTTGTAGCTGTAAGCTTTTGCCAATAGTTTATCCTTTTATTTAAGAGGTACGAGCCCTCTGTATGTGCTGTTTCAACCCCCAAATAAAGCCTGTTTATTAAGTTGCCCTTACCATTCAAAGTTTCAAAAAATCTTGTATTGTACCTCTTGCTGCCAACATAACGTATTCCATCTGTACCTTCTGATAGTGCTAATGCTGTAGAGCTTCCTATAAAAGTTCCTATTTTCTCCAACCATGGAAAATATTCACGCATGAGTCTTACTGCTTCTACAGAAGTTAAATCCGTTCTGCCAGTTCTATGAAAAAGGTCTAGCCATCCAATGTCAGACACATTGATAAAACCTTCATTCATCTTCGTTATACCTTCTTTTCCAAGTATGTCCGTAAGTGCGCTTTTGGTATTCTGGATGTGTTCCAAAAATTGTGTCATTGAATAAGGCTTGAACCTTACCAAACCTTCGGGACAGTAATTACATTCCATCACGCAACCATCTCCAGCTTTTATGAAAATGGTCCTTGGTGACTGGTCTGGAATAATATCTGTTGAGCTTTGCATAGCCTCAAGCATTTTGAATCTTGATACTATGGCATCATAAGTCAAAACTTGGAAATTCCGCGCCATGCCCCTTGCATTAGGGTTTTCAACAGACTTTGCTTTGGAATAAGCATAGTTTACAAGTGATTCTAGAATTTGATCCCCGGATTTGGCTTTGTCATCAACAACTCCATTAACAGGCAAGCTGCCCCTATCCAGATGAAACCTGTGCTTTGGGTCCATCTCAACAACAGTATCAACAGAGCTACCTTTTTCTGATTTGAGCAATTTATAGATTCCAGTCATATCACCTGTAAAAGCAAATTTAATAAGAACTCCGTCCTTTGTTGCCATATAAAATTCCGGATCAGTTCTTTGCCCCATTTTAGGTACATAGTAAACCTCAATGTCGTTAGAGGCAAGAATCCATTCCATCGGGCTGGCAAACGAAGGCTCCACTTCAAGAAAATATCTTAAAAATGGCCCCCTATGCATAGGGTGAACAACGCTCATACCCTTTTACTATATAATATATTTAAATAAACTTTTGATAAAATTATTCCTATAAGAATAATAGAAACTTTATAATATTTCCCAACAACCTTTATAAACATCCCTAAAACTATTTCTTTTTATGCAACGCGCCCTTTTCATCGGCAGATTCCAGCCTTTTCACAATGCGCATCTTATTGACATAAAAAAGGTTCTGAAAGAAGCTGATGAAGTAATTATTGCAATCGGAAGCTCTCAGGAAAAGGATACTCTGGACAACCCATTTTCTTACAATGAAAGGAAGCAGATGGTAGCCAATACCCTGAAAAACAACAAAATAAGGCATTACAAAATCTATCCTGTTCCTGACTTGTACAATGACAAAAAATGGGTTGATTACATAAAGAAAAACCTGCCAAAATACGATTTTGTCTACTCGGGCAATCAGTGGACATTAAGATGCTTCAAAAGGCATGATTCAAAAGTCAAGAAAATAAAGCTAATCAAAGGGATAAGCAGCACCATTATAAGGGATAAAATAATTAAAAATAAGAACTGGCAGAGTTTAGTGCCGAAGGAGATCGTGGATTATATTAAGAAGATTAAAGGTGTAGAAAGGATTAAAAAGATATATGAAATTAAATAAGACCTTCAAAATCTTCTTCTAGCTCTTTCAAACCATAATGAAAATCAATTTTCTTCTGTACAAGTATACCTAGAAATTGTGATAAAGGTATACCAGCCATACTTGCAGCTTTGCTTGCTGTCGCTTCATTATTTTTGAATTTTTCTAATGCTATTTTCAGTTTTTTGTTTTCTTTCATAGTATTTAATCACACAATTTAAACGTTTTTAAACCTTTGTTTTTTTAGCTATTATTAAACTTCACCCAAACACCCCCTTCAAGAACCCCTTTCCCTTGTTCTCCTTCTCAAACTCTTCAAGAAGCTGTTTTTGCTTCTTAGTCAGTTTTTCAGGAACCGTGATATAAACTTCAACATTTTCGTCCCCAACATGGTGGCTGTGCAGGTCAGGAATGCCAAGCCCTTTCATCCTGAAAATTGTATTGCTTTGGGTGCCTGCAGGGATTTTTAATTCTGCCTTTCCTTTCAGGGTAGGGACTTCTATTTCGCCTCCCAAAGTTGCTGTCGTGAATGATACTGGAATTTTTACATAAACATTGTTGCCGTGCCTTTCAAAAACCTTGTGTGGCTTGACATGAATCACAATGTACAAATCCCCTGAATCAGTTCCGTGCCCGCCTGCCTCGCCTTCTCCCTGGATCCTCAAGTTTGTGCCGTCAACAGCGCCTTTCGGAATACTCACTTCAATTTTTCTTGTTTTTCTCACAACGCCTTTTCCATTGCATTCTGGGCATGCATTTTTTATGTATTTTCCCTGCCCCCTGCATTTCCTGCATGTTGTGGTTGTTGAAAACAATCCAAACGGAGTTCTTTGCGTTCTTGTCGATACGCCCCTGCCGCCGCATTCATCGCAAGTTACAATGTCTTTTGCGCTTTCAGCGCCTGTTCCATTGCATTTTTCACATTCTTCCAATCTAGGCACATTTATCGTCCTTGTTGCGCCTAATGCAGCATCTTCCAGTTCAATTTCCATATCATACCTCAAGTCAGAGCCTCTTTGCCTTCTCCTTGTCCTGCCTGAGGAGCTGCCGCCACCGAAGAAATTTTCAAAAATACTGTCAAAATCCATTCCAAATCCGCCAATGTCTGACATGAAATCCGAGAAATCAAACCCTGAAAATCCCTGCTGAAATTGCCCGCCTGCTGTTCCAAACTGGTCGTACTGCTTCCTTTTCTCGTCGTCACCAAGGACTGCGGCAGCCTCGTTGATTTCCTTGAATTTTTCAGCGACGCCTGGGGATTTATTCAAGTCAGGATGGTATTGTTTAGCCAATTTTTTGTAGGCTGCCTTTATCTCTTCCTTTGTGGCATTCTTGCCCACTCCTAAAATTTTGTAATAGTCTTTGTCTTTTGGCATCTTACTTCAAAATCCCATAGCTTAAAATTTTTTTTAATCTTTCCTTGTCAGGAACAAGGCTTTCAAGCTCAGCGCCCGGTATCGCCTTGCCCCCGCTTTTTAAGTATTGCGCATACTGCCTTACGCTTTCCGCGTCATTTGCATCAACCACGTGGTTGACCATAAACCAGACACTTAAATCCTCGCCGTAATCCTTGCACTGGATGCTTGTCTTGCACTCCAAAGGCTTGACTTCATGGACTGTACAACCCTTTTCATCGTCGAAAAATACGCATTTTCCATAAGGCTTGTCTTTCTCCCTTATTAATTTCGGGCGCAATAATTTTTTGTTGAATAACTCAATCTCCTCCAAAAAGCCCTTTTTCAAGTCCTGCTCTGAAACGCCCAAAAATTTTGCTATGTTCTTTGCATCGTTCCCTGCCAAAGAGCCTGAGCCGAATTTGCATCCGTGATTGCAGGAACTGCAGCGACACGGCGCAGCCAGTTTCAAAACCTCTTTTAATGGGGTGTTTTTGTAAATCAAGCTCATCACCAGTTTTTATTTTCCCAATAATTCTTTTTCTATATTTTTTGTGAACTTGAATTCTTTGCTTAAATTAACCTTATATGCCTTTTCCAGCGAATCAAACCTTTCTTTCAGGCTGACAATCTTGTTGGCTTTAACTCTTTTGTCAGCATAAAATACAATTTTTTCCTCCCACGTGCTTGGCTGCCTGTTTTTCACTTCCAGTTTATATAAGCTGTGCTTTTTGACGACTTCAGCAACTTCTGAAAAACCCATGCTTTTTAATAATCTTGAGCCTTTAATAACGTGGTTTGGCTTTGCCCTTTCTATGTCATGGAGCAATGCTGCTGCAATTACAAGCTTTTTGTTTAATTTTATGCCTTTTTTAATTAATCCATTGGCAGCTTTTTCTGCAACTTTGCATACAGCTTTTGAATGTTCAATAATTTTAGAAGGAGTTTTATTCCTATTCAAAATTTCCAAGCACTCTCTTTTAGTTGGGATCTTAGTCATGTCATTCACACTTTTTATTATTGGTATCAGCTATTTGCCTTCATATAGCTCTTCAAAAAATACCTTACAAAATATTTTGGCTTATAATGAACCTGGCTTGTTTCTAGGCTTTTGTAGTATGCTATCCTATCTCCAAACTTTATGTTAAATAAAGGATAACCGTGCTTTTTCAGGATATAATTTGCCAGCAGCCTGCTTATCCTTCCATTTCCATCCGAAAAGGGATGTATCGACACGAATTTTAGGTGCGCCAATGCAGCCAGTTCTACTGGATTCAGTTTTTTCTCTTCTTTATTATACCAATTAAAAAACCCCTTGAGCAGTTTCTGAACGTCTTCAGGATGCGGAAAAACTGCCCTGCTTCCCGTGACAATGATTTTATGAACTCTTATTTTCCCTGCAATGTAATCCGTAGTGTTTCTAAACATCATTGCATGCCATTTTTTGATAATTTCAAAGCTTAATCTGCCCTTGAAATTAAGCATTGAGTAAAATGCTTCCCTGTAGCCTTCAGCTTCCCTGACATCTTTTACAGGCCTGTTTTTCGGGGTTATATTGTGAAGGAAAAGCCCCTTTGTGTCATTCAAGGAGAGGCTGCTTCCCTCAATCTTGCTGGAATCATAAATGAAATGCACAAGAAAGTCTTCAGTCATCTTTTCTCTCTCCGATTTTGGCAGCTTGCCCTGTTCTTTTTGATATTTTGCCTTAATGCCCTTCAGCCTGTCAAAAATTGTTAGTTTCATGGCTTCATGCTCAATGTCGTCCTTGATTTCTTCGATATTATATGGGACTTTCTTGCCAATGTACCTGCTCACTACTTTTACCTTTTTGCCAGCCTTGAAGCTATGCTCAACATAGTAATACTCCCGATTTCCGACTTTCCGCTTCTTTATGGTTGACATGACATCAGTTTATACCTACTTTTTTATAAATTTTGTGATTTTTAACGAAAAGTAGGGGTAAGGTTTTTTGTTTGATTTTTAAAATAACTTAAACACTCTTCATCGTGTGGGATGATTATTTTTGGATTATTTTGACATGTTTTTTATTCTTGGATAGACTCTGTTCAAAAATTCTATTACTTTTTCTGCATATTCTTTGTCTAGTATTTTTCCATAATACATCATTCCATTCCTGAAATATCTTAATTGATCAGCGAATTGGATATCGTTCTCGCTGAAACCAATATTCTTCAAATAAGAGACTTCTGCTTCATGTGCGCCTTGGCCGGCTGCATTGTAGCCGTGCATCAGCATTTCTGCGCGGATTAATTCCATTATTGTGTCATAGCTTAGTTTTACGATGCTGTTGGCGTTATCATCATTTATGCCCATACCCTTATTTATGCTGGTTATGAATTGATATGCCTTTTCCGACTCTTTCACTAGGAACCTTGCCCTTGACATATCAATATGCTGCTTTTTTACTATCCCTTCTCTTAAGAATTCATCAAAATTTTTCATAGGATTCATAATTCTATACCTCCTGACAGTACAATTCCATTGCAAATATTCTCCCTTAGCTCTTTATGAATTCCGTTTAACGACTTATAATAATTAATATTTATTTTTCTTTCCAGTTTTTTTTCAAAATCTTCCAAGTTTATTGTTTTTCCTTTTCTCCCGATGACTGCTACATCTATGTCTGAGGAAGTTGTGTCATCGCCTCTCGAATAGCTTCCAAAAAGTATTATTGCTGCACCAGGCAATTCACCCTCTAAAAATTGATTTAGCCCAGTCTCATATAATAGCTTTAAATTTTCCACTCTCTTTGACTGCATAGCATTTAGGTTGTCCCTGTTCAGGCTCAAGTAG
>JAGVXR010000052.1 GCA_018303645.1 Candidatus Woesearchaeota archaeon | reverse complement strand
ATGCTCCTGAAATGTGGAAATGCCTACTTTTGCAATCTTCGCAAGCTGCTCCAGAGTAATTTTTCTCGGGTAAGAGTAATAGCCATTATTGTAGGCAATTTCAAGCGCAGTCTTCTGGTGCTTTGATAGCTTTGGCATTACATTAGGAAAATAAACATCTGTCAAAGGAGAATTTTCCATTTTAAGGATTTCGCAAATGTCCATGTGGCTTTTCAGCGCTTTAATGAATTCTTCAAGCTCTTCCCTTTTCCATGAAGCGACCTCCCAGTATTCGTGCCCGTCATAATGATTGATTGTAGGCTTGACAAAAATAATATTTTTGTTGTGGTAAATCATCACATGCTCCCCCTCTTTGCCAAGATTGATTTCATAAGTGAAGATATCTCCAGAAACATCAAGATTTGTTATTCTCCTGTCAGCCCTTAAATCCTCTACGAACTTGGCTTTCTGCTTTTCATCGGTGCTTTGAAAATAACACGTGGTTGTCGCATACTTTTTTCCTTTTTTGCCGTACCAAGTGCTGGGGTAAGAAAGAACAACAATATTGAATTTAACGCACCTGTTGACAATAGGGCAGTCCTCATGCTTTAATTTAAGCTTTGTAATCCACATTTTTAATCAACAATTCTTTTTATTACTTCAATTTTATCAAAGTGCCTGTCAAATGAATAGATTTCCTTAATATTGCGCCTTTGCATAAATAGCATAGCTAATGCATCGTTTATTCCGATTTTGTATTTTTTTGCTATTTCAACTGAAATGGCATAATCATTTTTGCTTACGGATTCTATAAGTAGATTATCGTTAAATAATAGCCTCTCAGCAGAGTCAACGGCATAATCATAAGTGGTATGCGCTTCCAAAATATTAAGTACCTCAGAAATATGGACAACTGTAGTAAGCACTTTTTCGTTAGAATCAATCCGATTAAGGATTTCTCGTGCTTGCTTCTTAATAGCCTTGTCACCATTACTAAGCTTTGCTCTTGGCTTTATAATGGCATAAAGAAAAACATTTGCATCTATAAATTTCATCTTATAATTTCCTCAGTTCTTTCTTGACAGCATGCCAATCTGACAGGCTGCTTTTGAGGTCTACTTCTACCTCGGCCAAATCACTCAACTTTTTATGCTTTTTAGGTATAAGACGTAGCTCATCACCTACTTCAAAGAGAACTACTTTTTCTCCATATTTATCCCTCCACTCCTTTGGCAGTAAAATCCTGCCTTGTGGATCAAGGGTCTTTTCTATAACGCGATGCATGGTAAAAGTAAAAAGAAATGGTTATTTATAAATTTTTTGGTTTTTTTAGAATTTTTTACCAAAATAGTTATTTACCCAAACCTTTTGTAGCTCTCTTCCAGCGCCTCTATACCTGGCAGCTTCTTGCCCTCAAAGAATTCCAAAGAAGCGCCTCCGCCTGTACTTACATGGGTTAATTTGTCAGCAAAGCCAAACTTCTCAACAGCTGCAGCACTGTCGCCACCGCCAACAATAGTTGTTGCTTTCAAAGTTGTTAAAAACCTTGCAATTTCTTTTGTCCCATTTGCAAATTTTTCAAATTCAAATACTCCAAGAGGTCCGCTCCAAATAACAGTTTTTGCATTTTTTAGAGTTTGCTTGTAATTTTCAATTGTTTTTGGCCCTATATCAAGCCCAATCCAGCCATTTGGAATGTTATCAATGACAATATCAACTGGCAATATTATTTTTTTATCTTGCAGTAATTTTCCTGCCAAATCAGTATATTCCTCTTCAAGTTTTGAATTTCCAATATTTTTGCCTTGTGCCTTAAAGAAAGTAAAAATCATCGCACCTCCGATTAATAGTTTGTCAACTTTTTTTAATAGATTTTCTATGACTTTTATTTTATCAGAAATTTTTACACCGCCTAGTATTGCAATAAATGGCTTATCCGGAGCTTCCATTGCCTTGCCCATTATAGTAATCTCTTTCTCAACAAGTAAACCAGCACAACTTGGCAAAAATTTAGGGATGGAACAAAATGAAGCATATTCTCTATGGCTTTGGCCAAATCCGTCGTTTACATAAACATCTGCTAAAGAAGCCAATTTCTTGGCAAATATTTCATCATTTTTTGTTTCTCCTTTATGAAATTGAATATTTTCAAGCAATACTATATCCTCATTTGGGATATGCGAAATTACAGAATCTTGTGTAATGGAATCTTCAGCAAAGAATACTTTTTTTCCAAGCAGATTTTCTAATTCCTTTGCAACAGGCTTTAAAGTAAGCTCTTTCTTTACTTCGTCCAGTGTTTTGCCTTCAGCAAACAATTCTTTTGGCCTTCCCAAATGACTCATTAAAATCAGCTTGCATTTATTTTTAAGAAGATATTCAATTGTTGGTATGGATGCCTTTAGCCTAGTCACATCCCCAATTTTACTTCCTTTTATCGGAACATTATAATCAACCCTCACAAGAACTCTTTTTCCTTTTACATCCAAATCATTCAGAGTGAAAAACTTCTGCATAGAATAAGTGTATTTCAAATATTTTTAAAAGGTTTGTGGTTTTTTTATAAAAAAAGAGGCACGAACACAATCGCAACAATTGACATTAGCTTAATCAGGATATTAAGAGAAGGCCCTGCTGTGTCCTTGAACGGGTCTCCGACAGTGTCGCCCACAACTGCTGCCTTATGCGCATCGCTCCCTTTTCCGCCAAAATTGCCTGCTTCAATGTACTTCTTTGCATTGTCCCATGCCCCTCCTGAATTAGCCATGAAGATTGCAAGCGAAAACCCGGTTACAATAGAGCCAACCAGCAACCCCCCCAATGCCTGCAGGCCAAAAACATAGCCCACAATGATAGGGGTGAATATTGCCAATAATGACGGCACAACCATCTGCTTCAATGCGCTTCTCGTGCTTATTGCAATGCATCTTTCATAATCCGGCTTTGCCTTGCCTTTTGCCAGCCCCTTGATTGTTTTCCATTGCCTTCTTGCCTCATTAACAATGCAGGATGCGGCTTTTCCAACAGCCTGCATTGCAAAAGAGCTGAATAAAAAAGGAAGCATTCCCCCTATAAACAATCCGACAATCACATCAGGATTGGAAATGCTCATAACCTCAATTTTTGTAATTTGAGTGAAGCTTGCGAACAAAGCAAGCGCAGTCAAGGCTGCAGAGCCGATTGCAAAACCCTTGCCTATTGCTGCAGTGGTGTTGCCGACTGCATCCAGCAACTCTGTTTTTTCCCTTACATTCTTTCCTACATTTGCCATTTCAGAAATGCCTGCTGCGTTGTCAGCAACAGCCCCATAAGTCTCTATCGCAAGCGTAAAGCCAAGCGTTGCAAGCATTCCAACTCCTGCAATTGCAATTCCATACAATCCGGCAAACTTATAGGCAATTAAAACAGCAATGCTGACAGAAATAACAGGCACTAAAGTGGACAGCATTCCTATAGCAAGCCCCTGTATTACATTTGTTCCGGCTCCTGTCTTGGCAGCTACTGCAATGCTTTGCGTCGGCTTATGCTTATTTGATGTCATGTATTCTGTAAACAACCCTATAACAACGCCAACTGCCAGCCCCGCCAAAGCTGCATAGAAAATCCCTATATCGAGATTTTGGTATTTTACTAAAACAAATGAGAATATTGCAGCCAAAACTGTGCTTATGTACAAGCCTATGTTTAATGCGCTGAAAAGGTGCTTCTCGTCCTTTGCCTTTACAAAAAATATGCCGATTATTGATGCCAAAATTCCAAGCGCAGCCAATCTCAATGGCAGAATGAGGTAATCTGCGCCAAAAAACATGCCAAGGACCATTGCCGCAATTATGCTGTTCACATAGCTCTCAAACAGGTCAGCTCCCATTCCAGCAACATCTCCTACATTGTCGCCTACATTGTCAGCGATAACAGCAGGATTCCTTGGGTCGTCTTCCGGTATTCCTTTCTCAACCTTGCCAACTAAATCTGCACCTACATCAGCAGCTTTAGTGTAAATTCCCCCCCCTACCCTTGCGAACAATGCAATTGAGGAAGCCCCAAACCCAAATCCATAGATTAAATTTGGATCTTTAAATACAAGATACAGCAAAGAAACCCCAAGTAACCCGATTCCAACAACACAAAGTCCCATCACAGCACCGGAATAAAAAGCAATTCGCAGGCCGTTTCCTATATGTACTTTAGTTGCCTCTGTTGTTCTTGAATTTGCCTTTGTCGCAATTCTCATGCCTATGTTGCCGGCCAAAGCAGATGAAATGCCGCCTATGACAAATGAAATTGCAAGTTTAATGCTAAGAAAAAAATAAAGGATTACTGCAACTATAATCAAAAAAATAACTAAGACTTCGTATTCTTTCTTTAAAAATGTCAGGGCGCCCTTGTGGATTGCCCCAGAGATTTCCTGCATTTTTGCAGTCCCTGCAGGCTTTTTGAGAATATAGATTGCCAGCAATAATGCAACGATTAATGAAAATGCGCTGGCACCAAACACAAGTTCTAACATATTTTTCCTCTTTTTTGTTTTATTTTTATTTTATTCATAGTTATATATATAAATATATACAATTTAACTTACCCTTTTAACCCACAGATAAAGATAAACCAAAAACCCAGCAACCAATAAGAAATTAACAGCATGTATAAGAATGACAATCCACACCAGTTTCCTTTGATTTTGCTTTTTATATTTTTTATTTATCTTATCTTTGATTTTTTTGATTATGTTTATCATATTTTTATGCCTTTGCCTTTATCCTCTTCATCCTGAATATGTTCTCCCTCTCCATTTCCTCCAGTCTCAGCTGGATAAATGCCCTTTGCCTGTCAAGGCTCGGAATCACTACAAACTCAAGCGCGTTAACTCTTCTTTTTGTCTTCTCAATCTCATTGAGCAGCTTTCTCATCGAGGTTTCAACCTCAGCAGCCAGTATTATCTTCTCGACAACCCTTTCATAAGCCGCAGCAGCCTCGTCAATTGCAGATGAATTGTAGATTCCATAGCCTCTTGCCATGAATGCCTTCTTTATTTCAGAGCTTTCTATTTTAGGGACTTTTACCCCCATTACGTTTTTTGCTGTAAGCTTTATGTCAGGAATGTCTTTTATTGCCATTGCAATTGACTTGACTTTCAGGTCGCCTTCAAGGGTTCTTGCAATGCTCATTTTTTCAAGCGCAACTTTATATTCACTGACAAGCTCTTCCCGCAGTGTCTTTGCCCGTTTCAGGATTTCAAAGAATTCCAAAATCAAGCCGTCTCTTTTTTTCTTCAGGAGGTTATAGCCGCCCCTAGCAAGCCTTATCTGCTTTTTAAGCTTCAATAATTCGCTTCTTGTGGGCTTGACGTCTTGTGGCATTTATTTAATTTGTAAGCTGAATGTCTTTTACTCCGTCTTTTTGTAATACTTCTTCCTCAGTTCGGGGCTTATTCTAGTCAATTCGTTCTCCGGTAGTATTCCTAATAATTTCCATCCCAAGTCAAGGGTTTCTGCAATGCTTCTGTCCTCATCTCTTCTCTGCCTGACAAACTTGTCCTCGAACTCCGCGGCAAATTTCAGGAATTTCTTGTCCCTGTCGCTCAATGCCTCTTCTCCAACTATTGCAACAAGCCCTCTCATGTCCCTTCCTTCGGCATAAGCAGCATACATCTGGTCACTAACCTGCTTGTGGTCCTCCCTTGTTCTTGTCGGCCCGATGCCGAGGTTCATCAGCCGTGACAATGACGGCAGAACATCAATGCTCGGATAGATTCCCTTTCTGTGCAGTTCCCTCATCAATACAATCTGCCCTTCTGTGATGTAGCCAGTCAGGTCTGGAATCGGGTGTGTAATATCATCGCCAACCATTGTAAGAATTGGAATCTGCGTTACGCTGCCTTTCTTTCCTTTTATAACTCCTGCCCTTTCATAAATTGTTGCCAGGTCAGTGTACATGTATCCCGGATAACCCCTTCTTCCGGGAATCTCCTCACGTGCAGCGCCTATCTCCCTCAAAGACTCGCAATAGTTTGTCATATCGGTCAGTATAACAAGCACATGCGCGTCATGCTCATATGCAAAATACTCCGCAGCAGTCAATGCCATTCTTGGTGTGACAAGCCTTTCGACAGCAGGGTCGTTTGCCAAATTCAAAAATACAACGCTTCTTTCCAAAGCGCCAGTCTGCTCAAAGTCATTTATGAAGTATTGCGCTTCCTCATTTGTAATGCCCATAGCGGCAAATACAACAACGAAATTTTCCTGCTTTCCTATAACTTTAGCCTGCCGAGCAATCTGCAAAGCAATTTCATTGTGCGGCAATCCCGAGCCTGAAAACAAAGGCAATTTTTGCCCTCGTACAAGGGTGTTCATTGCGTCAATCGTCGACAATCCTGTCTGTATGAAATCATGGGGGGATGCTCTTGCAAATGGATTAATCGCCGCCCCTATAATGTCAAGCCTTTTCTCAGGAATCACGTCAGGTCCATTGTCAATCGGCTTCCCGCTTCCGCTTAAAATTCTGCCAAGCATGTCTTTTGAAACGTTCAGCTTTAAAGTGTCTCCCAAAAACTTGACTCTTGAATCAACATCTATGCCTGAAGTTCCCTCAAAAACCTGCACAACGACAATGTCGTCGCTTGTATCAAGCACCTGCCCGTTTTTTATATCGCCGCTCGGCAGCATTATCTTTACAATATCGGCATATCCTATAGGCTCTGTTTTTGCTACAAAGATAAGAGGTCCTGCAACTCTTGTGATAGTCTTGTATTCTTTCATTTTGATTTTGTTATTTAGTGTATAACAAGCTGGTTTCCTCCAAAACTTCTACTTTTAGAGGATGCTCTCGTCTTTGTTTTATTTTAATATTGAATATTTTTTATTTTTAATCATCAATTTTTCAAACCCTCAGCTCCTTCTCCATCTGCCTTGCCAGTTCATCAAGCAGTTTTTCATAATCCTTTACAAACTTTACCTCGCCCAATCTGTCCTTTGCCTTTGTTGCAAGAATCTGGTGCACCCTCATGCCGCTGTCCATTGCTGTGTTTGCCATTTTTGAAAAATTGGATATCGTCTTCATTATTGAGTATGTCTTCTTCAAGTCGCAAAAAGTGTCAATCTCGTGGAATGCGTTCTGCTGCAATAAAACCTCCCTTATCAGCCTTGCAACAAGCAAGGTCAACTGCTGCCTTTCAGGCAGGGCGTCAGAGCCGACAAGCTGCACAATCTCAATCAGCTTTTCCTCTTCCTGCAGTATGGCCATTATTTCCCCAACTAAATTGTTCCAATCAGCCGCTACATTTTTTGAATACCACGGAGCTAAAATCTCTTTATAGTTTGAGTATGAATCAAGCCAGTTTATGGATGGAAAATGCCTTCTCTGTGCCAATTTTGAGTCAAGCTTCCAGTAAACCTTAGTCACCCTTAATGTTGATTGTGACACGGGCTCTGATATGTCCCCTCCAGGAGGCGAAACAGCGCCGATAATGCTTACGCTTCCTTCCTTCTTTGTGCCGAGCGGAATTACCCTGCCTGCCCTTTCATAAAATTGCGCTAATCTCGTTGACAAATAAGCCGGATATCCCTCCTCGCCCGGCATTTCCTCCAGCCTTGAGGAAATCTCTCTCATAGCTTCTGCCCATCTTGAAGTTGAGTCAGCCATTAAGGCGACAGAATAGCCCATGTCCCTGAAATATTCCGCAATTGTAACCCCGGTATAGATGCTTGCCTCCCTTGCTGCAACAGGCATGTTGCTTGTATTTGCAATAAGCACGGTTCTGTTCATCAGCGGCTTGCCGCTTTTCGGGTCTGTCAATTCCGGAAATTCTGTAAGCACTTCCGTCATCTCATTGCCCCTTTCCCCGCAGCCGACATAAACAATAATGTCTGCGTCACTCCATTTTGCTAATTGTTGCTGACTTACCGTTTTTCCCGCCCCAAAAGGCCCGGGAATCGCAGCCACTCCTCCTTTTGCCAAGGGGAACAACGCATCAAAAATTCTTTGCCCCGTTATCAAAGGGGCTTCAGGCCTCAGCTTAACTGTTACAGGCCTTGCAACCCTTACGGGCCAGTTGTGCTTCAATCTTAATTCAAACCCATTGTCCAATTTTCCGATTACGTCATTTACAGTAAATTTTCCGGATTTTATCTCTGCAACTTTTCCTTTTTGGTTTGGGGGAACAAGTATTTTGTGGATAATTCCCGGGTTTTCCTCAACCTCGCCTACAACGCTTCCGCCGGCAACACTTTCTCCGTTCTTAGCAACAGCCTTGAAATCCCATTTTTTAGCGTAATCTAATCCCGGCGCATCGACCCCCCTTTTGATGAAATCCCCCATCTGCTTAATCAGCACAGGCAATGGCCTTTGTATTCCGTCATAGATGCTCCCAAGCATTCCAGGCCCAAGCTCTACCTTTAACGGCTCGCCTGTGTTGACAACAGGCTCGCCCGGCTTGATCCCCGAAGTGTCTTCATAAACCTGGATTATTGTTTTATCGCCCTCTATCTGGATTACCTCTCCCATCAAATTTTCATTCCCAACCCTGCATACGTCATACATTCTTGGCTTTATGCCCTTTGCCACGACTACAGGCCCTGCAATTCTATATAAAATTCCTTTTTCCATGCTTATCTCCACAAATCAACTCCTATAGATTTCTTGATGAGCTTTTTCAGGCTGTCCTGCTCAGTTTTTGTCGAGACAGGAATAAAAACAGGCTCAACAGAAGCTTCAATTTCAAGCCTTTGGTATGGCTCAAGGCTTTCAATCATCCTCTCATCCACAACTACAATGCCTATCTCCTTTTTATTTTTCATGTTTTTAAGCTGATTGAAATAATCGCCTGTCATTTCGATTGTGTCCCTTATTCCAGCCAGTTGAAACCCTACAATGAACTCATTTCCGCCGGCAACAGCTATTTTTACCATTTTCACTCAAATATCAGCTGGCTCTCTATGAAATCCTCTTTCAAGCCGAGCTGCTTGCCTTTCACTATTATTTTTAGGTTTCTGGCTTCAATGTCTTTTGCGAACATGTAGCCCAGTATGACATCAACTGACAAGGGATGCTGGTGCATAAACAAAATAGACTGCCTCAGCAGGTATTTGTAAAGTTCTGTTTCAAGCGCTATCAAAGAATTATTTTTTTTGAACTCTTCAATGCCTTTAGCAATAATGAGCCCGTATTCTATTTTAGCCAAAGATTTTGAAAGCTCGTCCAGGTCATCAGCATCTGCCATGCCAATCATTTTTGAGTCTTTTGCCTTGTTGCCTGACATGATTATGAAGTCCTTGATGGCAGCCTTGTCAAATTTTGCCTTTTTAAGCCTCAGCAGCGTCAAGATGTTCAATATTTCAACTTCCTTCAGCAAAAAATCCCTGAAAAGGGCTCCCTCTTTCGGCAGCCTATCTGAAAATTGTATCAGGCTCGCGTAATAATGCCTGTCAAGCGCGTTTTCAATGCTGATTAAATTCTTTTTCTCATTCAAGTCTTTTAATCCGCCCTTTAATAAGGAAAAATCCACCAGGCTGTTGCCCTTCAAAATCTCTTCAATGGAGCCTTTTTTCAAAAGCGAAGCAAGGAAAGCATAGCTCAAAGTTCCAGCCGCCGTTATTGAATTTATTATCAATTTGTCATCCGTATTTGTAAATTTTCCCCTCAATATTGTTTTGATGTCTTCAATGTCTTTTCTTTTTGCGTACTCCCTGACAAGAAGCCCAATCTCATAAGAAGAAATTCTCATCAGCTTTTTGAAGGATGCTGCCAGATTCCTGGTTAATGCGAGCTCAAGCAGGTCCGCTCCCGAGTAATGCGTTGCAAGCTCGTTAATTTCCTTCCTGTAGTGTGATTCCTGCAGAAACTTTGCAATTTCGCTGAAGCCCATCTTGAGCATTTTATGGTAGTCGTCTCTCCTGAAAAGCAATGCCCGCATCACGACAGTCCTTACATAGGTGTAAGGATAAAATCCAAGCTTTATCTTTTCCTGTTTCAATGGCTCTTTTAGTTTCAGCATTTTAACCGAATAGCAGTTTGTTTATGCCCTGCAGCTCTTTTTCTTTTATGCTTTCCAGCATTGTGTCAAAGCTGGAGTCCACCCTTATTGTCCTTTCCTTGTTCTCGGCAATTAAGCCGCCGATTATATCAATTGGATTTGCATCAAACCCCTTGACAAATTTTGCATCCTTTTTGCTGCAGTAGACATGCTCTGCCTGGATTTCATTTTTTATTTTTTCAATCAGCTTTTTAATATAGTCTTCCCTTTTTTTGTCATCAAGTTTTTCAAGCCTGGCTCTTGCCTCAGCAAAAACACTTTCAATGACTTGCTTCTTTGACTCAAGAAGCATTTTTTTGTTTTCAAGCTCAGCCGCGGCAAGCTCCTGCCTTTTGATCACATCCATCATTTTTTTGGTTTCTGCCTCGCTTTTTTCCCTGGAAGCCTCTGCCTTCTTTTCAGCGTCTTTCATTATCCTGCTGGCTTCTTTTCTTGCTTCCGCTATCAATGAATTTGACTGCTCTTTCGCGCTATTCAATATCTCGTCTTTTACAGCTTCCAGTCCCATCTTAATGATTAGCCGCCTTTTGCCAAGTTCAATATTAGTATTGCAACCACAAGCCCAAAGATGACTATGGTCTCCGGGATTACCGTAAGCACAAGGCCCTTTCCGAAAAGTTCCTCCTTTTCAGCCATTGCACCTACAGCCGCAACACCTATGTCTTTTTCGGCGATAGCCGCCGCGATAGCGCTTAAGCCAATTGCCAATCCAGATGCTATCGCCACCAAACCTGTTGATATATCAACTGCCATTTTTTACCTCCATATTTTATTCTTTCGCTCCAAACGGCTGGTACCTTTTAGCCCCGCCATGGAAAAATTTTGAAAAAAACTCGACATAATGAAGCCTTAATGAATGCAAAAAGCTTCCGAGCAAGCCGAGCATTAAGTTGATTATGTGCCCGACTACAAGTATTAAGACTCCAATCAGGATGTAAACCCCTCCCTGATGAAAAAACTCTTTTGCAGAATCATTTATAATCACAGCCAATACAACTGACGACAAGCCGATTGCCATAAGCCTTGCATAAGAAAGTATATTGGTGAATATTGTCGGCAGCTCCATAAGCCCTTTTATGCCTTCTGCCTTCAGCAGCATTAAAATTGATGCCGCTAAAAATGCCGCTCCTGCCAATGGCGATACTGAAATTTTTTTGAAATATGACAGGGCAAGAATTGCAACACCGATTTCCAGCACGATCCAGCTTGCTTTTTCATAGACTGCTGCCATAAAGCCGTGCATCTTGAGTGTATTAATGAATCCAATTACCAGCCCTATATTGACATGCACTGCGCCTATTGCCAGCACTACGTAAAGAAGCCTGAACATCTCATGCTCCCTGCTTATTATTGGATGGGTAAACTCGTATCCAAAGAACTCTCCGAATAAAAGCCCGAATAGCATGGACACAAAGGAAGCAAGCATCAGCACATTAAAGAATTTATCTGCCTTTATTTTTCTTTTCAAAAGCCAGAAAATCGCAAAGCTTGCAATCCCGTATCCGACATCGCCGAGCATTATTCCGAAGAATATGGGGAATGTCAGGAACACAAAAAAAGTCGGGTCTATTTCCCTGTAAGTCGGCATGCTGTAAAGGTCCATGAAGAACTCGAAAGGCTTTGCAAATCTCGGGTTTTTCAGCTTTATTGGTACATTGTCATGTGCTTTGGCAGGCTCAAAATGAACAAAAACCTTGTTTTTGCCTGCCTTGTTCAGCCTTTCAATTGTTTTGTTTAAGTCCTCTGCAGGAACCCATCCTTTTACCAGAAAACTGCTTTGCGTGGATGCAAACTTCAATGGCGCTTCCGCCTTTTCCAGCTGCCGGCTTAAGAACATTTCCGAGGCAAGCAGGAATTCTTTATGCTCATTCTTCAAAGCCTCAATTTTTTTATTTGAATCCACTATTTTCCTGCTGTGCCTTGCATTTTCATCCTCTATTCTTTGCAGGTTTGCTGATGCAGTTCCATTCAAATTTGATATGTTTGAAAAATTTACATGGGAAAAGCTGTTTTTTTGCAGCAGTCCCTGCACCTTGTCCCTGATTTTTGCTTCTGCAAACAGGACTATGAAGCTTCGCTTTTTAGCGCCGCTGTTAAGCAGCATGAAATTTTTTGTCAATTTTGAAATCTCTTCATTTAATGCTGAGGCATCTTTCACATAGCCGGTGAAATACGCCAGTGACCTGTATGCCGTGAAGTATTCAAGGGGAATATTGATATCTTTCAGGATTTTAAGCTCCTGCTTCGTAGCCTCATTTTTCGAAATCAATTCCTGGCATTTCTTCAACTCGTCCAAAGCCGTGTTTAAATTCTCGCCAAGCTTTTTTGCTGCTGGCATGATATCCGGCAAGCCTTTTTTTGGCTCAAATTCAGCTTCCTCTTTTTTTATTCCCAATGCAGCAATCAAAGCCCTTACTTTAACCAGAGCCTCAGAAAGATTTGCCGCGCTTCCAAGCGGCTTTCCTATGTCAGCCAGCTCATTTTTTGAGTGCTCGACAATGTGCAGCACTTTAAGCTCATGCAGCTCCCTGATGATGGCTTCCTGAATGGCTTTTGGGCCCGTTATTATTATGCTGCTCATATCATAAGGCTTCAGCATTCTACATCATTTCCTCGAATTTTTTGATTACAAAGTCTACTGCTTTAGGAATATTTTTTTCAGCTTTTGCCCTTAATTGATTAGCTATGGCTTTCCCTTCAGCCAGTTTTTCTTCCCTTATAAGCTTGGATTTTTCCCTGAATTCTGCCAGCTTTTTCTCCTGAAGCCTTTTTCCATCCTCTTCTTTCTCAGCCACTGATTTTGAGGAATTTCTCATTGCTTCCTGGATTATTGACTCTTTCTCGCTTTGAGCCCTTTCAATAGCTTCATCTGCCTTTTTTTCTGCTTCCTTGATTTCACTCAGGATTTCAGCTTCCATTTTTGGAAAATCTGCGCTATAGGGGTTATATATAGAGAACTTTGAATAATCCATCATTTTACCACTTTACTTTCACATGTCGTCAAATCGCAGGGCGATTTGCGAGCATGCTCGAGAATCTTTGATTCTCGACATATTGTGGAAGTCAGCGATGAAGTCGCTATACATCCAAAGTTCTCTTAGAGAATTTTGACAAGTTAATAAATAATCAAAATTCTCTATAAAGTTTATTGGTTTTACTTTTAACAAAGAAGTTTTTTAAGGGCTTTATAAATATATTGTAGGTAAGTTTTAAAATACTGCCAAGATAGCTGTTTATTTATGCGCCGGTAGCTCAGCTTGGAGAGGCTAGCGAGCACTCGCTTTGCTTCGTGCAAATAGAGCGAAAGGTTCCTAACCTTTAGGCCGGGAGTTCGAATCTTCCCCGGCGCGTTTTCGCTTATAGCGGCTGCCTCGTACTTATGAGGAACCCTTGGAGTAGTGCTGCTTTGGCTTGTGAGCGAGTTCGTGTGACTTGTGAGGCTCGTGAGAGACTCACTCGCCAGCTACCAGCTCACTCGCATGTCACACGCAGTATGAAAAAAGTTATCCGAAGCGAGAGGGCAGAAAAGAAATAAGGAGTCACATATGCTCCAAAGCCTTTTCCATTACTGGAATCACTTTCTCGGCTTCGTCCTTGAACATCCTGCCAAGCTTTGCGAAGCTCCATTCTCCATTTTGGTTCATGTTTTCCCTTGAAACCTGCAGCTTTTTCTCGCCGTCATTATATGAAAGAATCCCAACAGTTATCCTTGACGTCTCAAACTGGATTGTTTCCGAGAATATTTCCTTGTCCAAGCTCTTGTCAAATTTCCCAAATGCCATTAAAATCACCAAAGTAAAGAAAAAGGCATTTTAATATAAATGTTACTTAACAAATTTCTTCAAAATCTCCATCACTTTCCTGCCGTCAGCCCTGCCCCTGTACTTGGCCATCACCAAGCCCATGTAAGCGCTTTGGCTCAAATTTGGCTTTTCTTTTATTATTTGCTTTATTTCCTCTTTTAATTGCTCTTCAGAAACGATTTCAAATTCTTTTAAATCAATCTTCTCATTTTTTATTTTTCTGGCCAGCAAATCAATTATTGCTTCTTTTGCAATTCTGCCTTCGTTCAAATAGCTAAAGACTTCCTCGAAATCCTCATCCCTTAATTTTGAAGAGTCCATGCCGAATCTTGCTTTGATTTCCTTTGGAATATTGATTAGCGCATTTGCAATGGTTAATGGCTCGATTTTGCTGAATTTTTTAGCAAATAGCCCGAAATTTTCATTTGCAACAAGCTCTCTTGCCAGTTCTTTTGTAATCCTGTATTTTTTCTCAAAATCCTCTAGCTTATGCATCAGCAATTTTGGAAGCGATTTTTTCAGATTTTCCAGGTGTTTCTTATCAATTTTAACAGGCAGCACATCGGTTTCTGGGTAAAGCCTCGCTGCGCCCGGCAACGGCCTCAAAAATGAGGTTGTAAAGTCAGGCTCAGCCTTTCTTACTTCTTTCTGGAGTTTTTTTCCGTGATTTATGGCGTCTAGCTGCCTTTTGACTTCATGCTCAATCACTTTAGGAATGCTTTTCAGGTCCTGAAATCCCTTTATTTCAGTCCTTGCTCCGCCCTCGATTGATATGTTGACATCCTGCCTTATCGTGCCGATTCCCCTCTTGACGCCTTCAACGCTTCTTAAAACCATTCCGAGATGGCTGGCAACATCTTTTGCATGCTCCGGGCTTTTGATGTCTGCGCCTGTCGCAATCTCTATCAATGGAATTCCCAATCTGTCCAGCCTGTACTTTACAAAATCCCTGCTTTCCTCTAATTTTTGGGCTGCCTCTTCCTCGATGCATATAGTTGAAATTTTAACCATGCCCAGAGAGCTCTCAATAAAGCCGTCCATTGCTACCAAAGCAGTCCTTTGAAATCCGCTTACATTGCTGCCGTCAACAACAGTCTTGCGCATGACCTGAATTTCATCAACGATTTTCGCGTTGAGAAGCAAGGCAACTTTTATTGCCGTTTCCATGGCATTTTTGTTTAATTCATGCGGCGGCTCCTCGTCGTATTCCACAAGGCAGGTGTCCTCCGAGCTGCTTTCGTAGAAGAATTTTTTCATTTTTGACATCTCAAACTCCGCTGCAATGTCAACATCACCAGTCTCGCCTGCAACAGCCCTTAGTTTTCTCTCGACTTTTATATCAGCTTCTTTGTCAGAATTCAAAGTAGGGCAGCTGCAGAATAGTTTTTTGCCTTCAAGCTGCTGGTGGCACTCTAAGCCGCATTTGAAGCCGAGTTCTTGATAGTTGATTTGCATTTTATCTCTCTTTAGGGTGCCTACATTTTAAAGTTATTTATTTTTTGTGGTCACCCTATTCAGCGTCTTCTTATATTGTTTGACTAAAAACCCCATAGTAGGCTTAAGATTTTGGCTTTTTTGGTATTCCTGCAAAGTCGTATAGTATTCTGCCCTGTCTTCCAAGGTTATGTTTATAGGCGGATATTTATTTTTTAAAAGTATAAAATTCAGAAGCAGTCTTCCAACCCTGCCATTTCCATCTTGGAATGGGTGGATATATTCAAATTGGTTATGAATAATTGCTGCCAGAACCAATGGCTTGAACTTGTTTTTGTTTTCTTTGCACCAAGAAACCATATCTTTTAAGGCAGAATGCACTTGAAGATGAGGCACTCCTTGATGCAGTATTTCTCCTCTTGAACTTCTAACTACAACTTCAACTTTCCTTATTTGCCCGGCAAAACTCTTGGAGCCCTTGAAGCACATCAGATGCAGCCTTTTCATAAAATCTATAGATAACTCCTCTTTTGCGCTTTTGATGTGCTCTACAGCTTTTGCAACGCCTTTTGTTTCCAATTCTTCTGCATCTGAAACCCTTTGCTTGTGCAAAATTTCAGGTACATCCTCTCTTCGAACTGTAGAGCCTTCTATGGCATTTGTATTATATACAAACTCTTCTGTGAATCTCTGCCACTCTTTTTTGTCAAAATGTATAATCCTGATTTTATCTTCGTATCTATTTAACTTTTCAATTTGCTTTTTTGTCAAGGTAAACAGAAAAACCTCTGTGCTTAATTCCTGCAATAACTCAAGAATGCGCTGTCTTGCCCTGTTTTTTGCTTCTTCTAATTCTTCCTTTGCAGGATTCTGCCCTAAGTACTTTCTTATTTTTTTTACCTTCTTTTTCTCTCTGTAAGAATGAACAAGGTAGTACTTTACTTTCTTTCCAATTTTTCTCTTTTCAATATACATATAATATTAAAAGGTGTCCACATTTATAAAACTTCTCATTTGTGGTCACCTAAAGTTCCTTATGTTATTTCCTCTCCCAAACAATTTTATCATTTTTTATAACTTTCCTTACTCTGTGCAGCGGAATGTTTGTTTCCTCTTCATTGTCCAAAACCATGAAGCTGCCTTCCAGCCTTTTAATATTATTATAGGGAATAGAAATCAGCTTGTTTAAAATTCTATCGAAATAAAAAAGCGTATAATCGCTTGGATTTTCCCTCTTGTCCCACTTGATTTTGTTCAATAAATTTTGAATTGGAATCATCAATACAAAAACCCTTTCTCGTCGCTCCTTTCGCTTATCTCTCCTCTTAAATTTTTCCCAATTAACTCTTTCACTTCTTCTTTTTTGTAATTGCCTAGCAACCACGCTAACTTAACAAAGGCTGTATCTGGAAGCATGTCTTCGCCCGGAACTACTCCTAACTTCAATAAATCCCTGCCTTTGCTGTAAACCTGCATTTCAACTCTGCCAAATAAGCATGTAGTTGTCATTACAACAACACATCCTGAATCAATAACTTTTTTTATTGCTGGAAATATTTTTTCATGTATTTTTGCTAATTCGTTTGGAACATGCCCAGGGGTGTGCCCTAATCCTGTACCCTCTATAACTAAACCTTTGTAATTCTTGAAGAACTCAAATTGTTCTGGAAACATATTTATTGTTATTTTTAATAGCCCAACCTTTTCCTCCATATTTGGCTTTATTACTAGTTTTCTATTTTTATCTTTTTTATTATAACTTTTTTTAATAAATTCGATTTTTCTTGAATTGTAGTCTACATTTTTCTTGAATTGTAGTCTACTCGTGCTATTATAGTATCATTTACTGGTTTAAAAGCGTCTCTTCTAGAAGAGTGCAATTTCTTTGTTTTAGTAGGCGGCAATACGGCGCAAGTTTTATCATCACTATGCTCATGCATGCAAATAGCAACTCCAGCAAAATCTGTTTTTGCTATGAATTCTGCAGCACAGATTAAATTCATTCCAGCATCGGAACTGCCCCTGTCAGAACTTCTTTGGGCTCCTACTAATATTATAGGGACAGGTGTTTGTTCTACAATAAAGGTTAATGCCGCAGAAGCAACAGCCAGATTATCTGTTCCCATACCAATAATAATTCCATCAACTCCTTCCTTTAGCTTTTTCTCAATCACTTTAGCAATTAATTTGAAATGAGGAAATCTCAAATCGTCGCTCCACATATTAGCTATTAATTCTGAGTCTATGTTTGCAATTTCTGCAAGTTCCGGAAACATAGACACTATATCCTCTGGAGAAAATGCAGCGACTACACCACCACTTCTATAGTCAACTTTAGAGGCTATAGTACCGCCTGTGTGTAAGATT
>JAGVXR010000051.1 GCA_018303645.1 Candidatus Woesearchaeota archaeon | reverse complement strand
TATTCAAAAATCTTTGATTTTTGAAACCATCATAAAGTTATACATGTATAACTAATATATAAATCTTTCTAGTTACGTCACTTTCCTCCCAAAGCTCAAGAACCCTGAATGCCCTATGCCTGTGCTTTTCGGCCTTACCCTTCTTTCCTCGACTTCCCATTCACGCTCGGTCATTTCGGCTGTTTTCAAATATACAAAATTTTCATTTTTCCTCAAAGCATTGACAAAATCAGCTACTTGGGGCACAGACGGGCTGTAAGACACGATAAAGCCGCCCGGCTTCAAAGCCTTTGCGCAGCTTTCAATGGCTTTCCATGGCTCTGGAAGGTCCAGTATCAAAACATCGATGTTTTTGTCGTCAATTTCCGTGTAAATATCTTTCTTCCTTATTTTGACATTTTTCAAGCCCAGAAAATCAATGTTGGATTTTACTATTACAATAAAATCATCCCTAATCTCATAGGTTATGACTTCTTTCGCTATGCTTGCCAGAAAGCATGCCAAAGCGCCTGAGCCCGAGCCTGCATCCAGAACCCTGCTCTTTTTGTTGATGCCAGTTTCCGCAATTATCAATCCTATGTCCTTTAATGGGATTATTTGCGCATCTCTTTTTATCTTTCTGTACAAGTCAATAAAGCTTGGATTAAAGATAAAGAATTCCTTGTTTGTGTTTGATTTAAGCAGGCTGCCTTCTTTTGCTTTGTTTAAGTCTTCTTTTTTTATAAAGCCGTATTGGGTATGAATGTCTTTATCAAGCTCGCCTGCATAAAACTTCCTTCCTTCTTTGGTAATAAGGACTTTTTTAATTTGGTTCATAAATAATGATAGAAAAATCTAGGCTATAAAAATTTAATTATAAAAAGCAGGCTTATTTCCTGCCTTTTTTCATTGGCATTGACTCGCAATGCGGGCAGCATGGCTTTGCCATCTTGAGTATGCCTTTCAGCACCAGCAACGCAGCCAAAGTGTACCATATAATGTACACATCATCATTCGACTTTGCGTACCAGCTTGCTATGAACAACACTACACCAAATATGATGTACTTTGCTGCCCAGCACTTTCCGCATGCGCCGTCATGGCATGTTGAATCCATTATAGCACCTCCTTTGTTCGATTTGTATATCCTTAGCCCAATTATATTTAAACTTTCCTATTAGGCATGCCTACTGATAAAACCAAAACATTTAAAAATAGTAAACACTAGTTCTAAATAAAAAGGTACATTATTGTTATATTTAAATTAAAAAACTTTAAAAATAGATAAATAATATAAAAAAATAGATATATGATTTTAAATTATAATTAAATATTTGAGAATAATAGATAAATATTTATTAAAAATAAACAATGTTATCGCTGTCGGACAATGAATTTAGCGTAATCAGCTTTCTGGTTAGAAATTTCCCTGAAAAGCTTACAATAAGGAATATTGCCCAAAGGCTTGATTTCAGCGCTGCAGGCGTCTTCAACATTCTGAAAAAGCTTGAAAAGCAGGGCATTGTTGTCAGTGAAAAACTCGGCACAGGCTTGTTCTGCAAAATAAATTTTGAAAACAAAATTGCCTGCCACCTTGCTGAAATTGTCCTGCTCTATTCTGAGGAAAAAACTGAAGTTGATGCTGAAAAGTTAAGGCAGGCAAAAGCCGCAATTGTGGATAAGAAAAACTTGCTGCTGATTACAGATAGTGTTACAACTCTTGACGTTTCTATTCCTGATGTCAGCTTAATCACGAAAACAGAAGATGAAGTTATTGCTTTGCTGAGAAAAAAAGATTCGGGAATACTCCAGCTATTGAAAAATGGCGTTGTGCTTTTTGGAGAAGACAAGATTGTCGATATAATAAAAAAATGCATTTCGGGATTTTGAAAATGAGAATAGAAGTTGACCAAAGCGGAAAGATAGAACAGACAGATATGGATACTATCCTTGCTTTTTCAAATAATCATCAGTATGCTGTATTATTTACAAAAGATACAAAAAGAGAGCTTATTAAGAAGTATAGAAAAGAGAAGCAGATAATTCTGAAATTGTTTGTTGCTTGCGTGTATTACACGATAAAGGACTACCTGCACCAAGCGGAATTAATCATTATTGATAATGAGTATGACGGGAAGCAAAATTACATCAAATCTTTACTTCTTGATTTCATAAGAAAAGATTACAGAGACTTTGACAAAAACCTGATTAGAATAGCCCATATTACTAAAAATTCAAAAGCTCATGAATTTGCTGCTAATGTAAAAAGAGGATTTGCTAAACCACAAAAAATATTATCAGAAAAAGATATAGAAAAATTGATTCGGGGGGCTCTTGCGAGCAGACCTGCTTCAACCGTGTTTTCAGCAAAGCTTAGGCACGGATTGGCATGGCACCCTTCATCGCTATTTGCAATAGATGCATCCGTATTTAAACCTTTCGCCCAAAAATGAAATCAAACAATAATAGGCTAACAATCTTAATTTTGGCGATTGCATTGCTCTTGGTATTGCCAAATATAGCCTATGCAAAGCCATACACCGAAGCTTTGAAAGGCGGCTTGGTTGAGATTAATAATTTCTTTACAAATGAGCAGTACAAGCCTTATGCAAAGACAATTGACTTCTTCTTCTTTGCATTGCTGTTTATTGCAATTTACATGATGGGGGTAAGGTACGCTTTCAAGGAGGTAAAGAGGCCTGAGCAGGTTATTGCAATCCTGCTTGGGCTGATGACTGCATTCCTGCTTGTCTTAGGGGGGTTTTCAGCGACGCTTTTGCTGCCCTACATCCAGTGGCTTTTGTATGTACTGCTGTTTATATTGTACTGGTGGATGCTGAAAGGGATAAAAAACAAGTTCTGGAGGTTTGTGCTTGCGCTTTTGCTCACATTGCTCACTATTGCAGGAGTGCAGTGGCTGTTCAGCGCCTTGGCAGCTCCAGAAGCCGGGGCAGTTGACACCAGCGGAATTGCAGGCTTCTTCAAGTCTCTTGGCGATTCCTTCAAGGGCATTGACACGGGATTCCAGCCAGGCACCCCCCAATGGCTGCAGGACCTGTTTGAAACGCCTGGAGCTGCTGCCCCGAGCGGACCTGGAACTTTGCCGAGTACGACAACGCCAAGCGGCGTAGTTGCCACGCCAGCAGCAGAGAAAGGGTTTTTTGGAAGGAACTGGTGGTGGATAATACCTTTGCTGTTTTTATCACCTTTTGCTTTTAGAGTACCAAGAGAATGGGTTAGGAACAGATTTAGGAGAGCGGGAAGACCGCCAACAGAACCAACATCGCCAACACGAGAAATCATTAATAAAATAGTTGATATTAAAACAGAAAAGAATGAAGCGAAGGCAAACATTGAGCTGATAAATCGCGAAAAAAATAATCTTATTAGACAGGGTGATGTTAAGACTGGCTATATCGCAAAATTACAGGAAATTCTTAGAAAAGACAATGGGGAAGAAGACCTTGCAAATCTATTTCTTGACCCAAGTAAGACGCTGGAAGAACTAGAAGAAGGGAATGTTAAAGAAATAATCAAAAAAGAAAGAGAGTTCGTAAAAGAACTAAAGAAATTAGGTGAAGTTGAATCAGAGCTGTATGGCAAAATTAAAAATCCACAAGATCCCCAAGGTTGGCAAAACATAATACTGCAAAATTTGCAGGATGTACCTGACGAGAGAAAAAATGGCATAAGGAATTTGTTGTATCTTCTTAAAGTTTTAATGGATGAGAATGTAGCCAGAAGAGCAGAAGACAAGCAAAAAGGCATTTTATGGCTGATTGCATTTTGCTATAATCTTGAAAAGAAGCAAAATATACTAGCCAGGGATTTAGGAAATTTATTTGATGATAACCACATTAAAGACTTAGTCAAAGGCAAGTTTAAAGACGCAATAACAGACGAAGCAAGGCTAGAAGCTTACAACCAGAGGGAAAATGAAATTGTAGCTTTGCTGTTGCGCAGGATTTCAGCACAAGTGGACGGATTAGACAGATTAAAAATGCTGATTGAACAAGGGCAGCAGCCTCAACAAGGGCAAGCAACGCCACAACCAACTCCAACTTTAACCCTTGAAATCACAAATCCCACTCCAAATACTCCTCATGAAATAGGCAGACCCATTGATGGATTGCAAGCAGTGATTAAAGATACTGCAGGCAATGTAGTTGATCCTGCTACTCTTGGCAAAGTTTTCTTTATTTGGTATATAGGACAAGAAGGCAAACCTCCAATAAGAATATTAATAGGAAACAATCGCAACTCTAGACCAATTCCTAATGCTTTTATTCCTGGACCAGCAAAACTTGGCGTAGTTGTGGTTGACCAAAAGAAAAATATAAAAGTTCAACCTAGAGAAATTGACATTGAGCTTGTTTCTTCAATAGGACCTCCAGCAGGTGGCCCATTAGTACCGACAAAGCCTAGCGTAATACCAGGAAAAATGCCATTTTATATACATCCTGAATTCTTAAAGCCAGGAACAACTTATCCATACAAGCAAGAAAGAGGTGCATTGCCTCATTCTGAAGAACAAAAACAAAAAATAGAAATCGAAGAAATAAAAAAAGAAATAACAGAATTTGATGAATGGTTTATACGAGAAGAAATAAAAGCTGGAAGGAGCAGAAACAGAGGAAGAATGAGCGAGTACAAACAAAGATTCTTAGGGATATTAAAAGGTATTGAAGAAGAAAGGCATAGTTTAGTAAAAAGAATAAATAAATCAGAGAAAGCAATAGCTAATAAAGCCCAAGTCGATTATTTACTAGACCAGTTGGATGAAAATATTGCGCAGGCACGAAAAACTTATAGATTTGAATACCTCAATGCTACAAAGGATAACATTCATGATTTGACTTCGCTGACTTCTGATGCTAGATTACCCGTTGGTTATAAAGAGGGAAAAGCAAAAGTTCTTTATAATAGGGCTAAACAAAAGCAAGCACGAATAAGAGAAGAGGTTGGAGGTGTGCCTTTTGAAGCCTTTAGAGCAGAAACAAAAGAAGAAAGAGACGCCTGGGAGCAATATCAGGAGTTACAGGTACAACAAGAATTAAATTGGAAAAAAACACAAGAAGAGAAAATTGCAAAATTAAGACAACAAGAAACTACTGCTAGAGCTGCGCCTACGATAAAACCTTCACCTGCAACCGACCTGAGCGAAAAAGAAGCAGAATTTGACGCATTGATAGGAAGGCTAAAACGAGCACCAGTAGCAGAAGATATAATAAGAAAACTTAACAGACGTTTTGGAACATAAAATGTACCCGTTTATTCTTAAGCTTGTTAATATATTTAGGCTCAAGAAAAAAGCTTGCGATGAATTGGAAAGATTGCTTGCTGCAGTAAATATAGTATTGCATCCTGAAAAAGCAAAAAAAGTTGAGAATATAGGGGATATAATCAAGGATCCTGGTTTGATTTATACAGATGAAGGGCAAAAACTAATTCTCAAGCATAGACTTTTTCATCAAGACGAAGGGATTCTTCCTTTAGCTGACTCTCTCATAAAAGCAAATGATGAATTAATGAATTACCAAGATGACGATGACAAAATAAGTATTAGAGATAACTTCGGAATCAATATGAGCAAAAATCTGGCTCAATGTGGCATAGCCATTCACAGAAATTACTTAGACATGATGCAAATTGTTGAGAAAGAGCAGTATTTTCTAGAGACATTATTCAAGCCAGCCCTTGAGCAGATGAGCAAGAGAGAGGACTACAAAGAAGCATGGAAAGCTCCCTTTAAAAACTTCAAAGGTTTTTTAATACTTTTGAACATAGATTTGGGATTGTTTTATCACTTATTGGATGAATTAGATAAAATGGGCTTTACAGGCGAAACTATTGAAGTCAGAAACAAGAACAGAGGAATAATAAAAAACAATGTTATTGTTTCTGTTAAAGCAGATGATTTTGCTCATGCAAGGTATTGGATAGATTATGCAAAGAATAAAGAATGGTTCGACAATGGGGAAATAAAAACGTTAAATGACTTGATATTTTTTATAGAACAGCAGGATGCCTACCAGCTTGAGCAATTGATTGAAAGTAAAAGTTTTAAAAAAATTTTTGATGAGAAAGAAGCAGAATTTTTTAAAAAAATACTGGAAGACATTAAGAAAAACACAAAAAGCGAGCCTTATCCAATAGCCCCGCAAGAATTGGCAAAAGATTTGGCAGAAGAAGAAAAATCTTTGGAGCAGTTAAAAGAAGTTGCAGAGGAATTAAAAGCACCTCCATGGGTTAATGAATCAATTTACAGGGAAGCTAAAAGAATTGATGATATGGAGTTTGTACTTGGTGATACTTTTCCAAAAATCGAGGAAATTCAGAAAGTTAAAAAAATAAAAAAGTCAGGATTGAGAAGGCTAAGAACAAGACTCAAATTTGAAAGAAGAAAAATTAAAAGAAATGTTAGAGCGGTATTAAATGAAGGTTTAAGGGTTCTAGACGAGTCTGCTAAAATCAGAAGTAAGGTGATGATACAGCTAAAGTCAGAAATTGCAAGAACGCAAGTGAAAAGAGAACTGATAAATGCCATACAACAAAATAATTTTGAACATGCAAAATTATGGATTGCCCATGCACAAAAAAATAGTTTGTTTAGTGAAGAAGAAATTAATTTATTAATAAATCTAGTAGATAACTTAGTTTATACAGGGTACAAACAGCAGTCAATCAGCAGAATTTATGATGATTTATTAAGTATTATTTCAGTGATTGAAAGTGGTAGAAGGGATTTTTTAAGATTGGCGGGCAAGGGAGCAGCAGCAGGTTTAGTTGCAGCCACCGGGTTAAGCTTTATTGACAAACTTGGCTCTTATGCGGCAATAAATAAAAACGCCCAAAAAACTGAAATTAATGATATACCTCAAGAGGAAGTAAAAATTATTTTCGTTGGAGACACCATGTTTCCGCAGGCTGCAAGCGAAAAGAGCTGGTGGAAGAAAATGCACATTAATGATGACCCGCATATTTACTTCAGTAATTCTGAATCTTATATAAAAAATGCGGATTTGGCTATCGGAAATCTTGAAATGCCGATTTCAGACAACAAAGGCACACCAATCGAAGGGGAAAAATGGCATTTTAAGGGACCATCATTTTTAGCAAAAATACTGGCAGATGCTGGGTTTAAGGTTATGAGCCTTGCCAATAACCATACATTGAATTATGGACCAATAGGTCTTGCTGATACAATAAAACATCTAAGGGATGCTGGAGTATATCCAGTTGGCGGCGGCAACAATATGTACGAGGCAAGAGAGCCCGTAATTCTCAATATCAAGGGCTACAAAATAGGAATTCTTGCCTATTGTATAATGTATATTGTTGATCTCTTAGCTGATTCTAACAAAGCAGGCTCTGCACCATACAAATCTCATAATAGGATTGATTTTACGAAAGAAAAAGCTTACAACTATGAAACATTTGCAGATGATGACCGGATTCAGGATATTTACCCTGAAGATGAAAATTATCTTTTGGAAGATTTACAAAAACTCCGAGGGAAGGTTGATGTTATTATCATATTTTTTCATTGGGGTCGTGAGTTGGGAACACGTCCATTTAATTACCAAAGGCATATAGCTAAAATGGCTGTCGATAACGGCGCTGCGATAGTTGTCGGAGCGGGTCCTCACGCAGTTGGAGAAGTAGAAACTTATAATAATGGAGTTATAGCTTACAGCCTAGGAAATTTCTTGTTTGGATCAAAAACCAGACAATCCAATGGCTCAATGCTGGAAGTTACGTTAAAGAGGGGAAAAATAATAGAAGCCAAAGAGTATTATCTTGATGTAAACAATTTTGGGCCTAATGCATTCAACCCTACAACAATTGGAGAACCCCATCAATTCGTATGAATAATAGTACTATGAGTGAAAAAATGCAGAATCAAAAATGGGATATCATGTCTGAGTGGAAGAGAGTGAATGAGTATTCACAAAGGGATTTAAAGTATATTTGGAAAGATATAAAGCCTGAATTTGAAAGTATAAAAAGCAAAGGGAATAGGCCGTTATTCATTCTCAAAAAACTAAGGGAATTTTATGGAGAAAATAGTAAAAAATATTCAGAAGAAATTTCAACATTAGACAATCTGATTATGCTATTTGAGTATAATGATGCAGATAATTTACGCTCTTTAATGGAGAGTGGTTTATTCAGCAAAATCTTTACTGAAGCGGAAAAAGAATCTTTTAAACAGATGTTAGAACTGACTGCAAAAAGGTTCAAAGAAATGGATGTTGTTCAAAAATTTGATAATTATTCCCTCCAGATGCCACTTGACTTGCAAAGAGTCAAAATTGGGTTAAGAAAAATTTGGGTGCCTACTATTTCAGGCAATTTGGCTGTTAACATCAGCGCCGGTATGATGAACAGATTGAATAGCTTTTTTATGTATATTAGCAGGAATTTGGGGCTTGTATCAGAGAAAATTTTAATAAGTTCTATATTGGCTGCAACAGTGATTGGGTTTTCCCCAGAAAGAACTGGCGGTGGCTATATTAGGCTAAAGTCTGACAAAGAGATTATCCAGCAAGTCCTTGGAGCGGATTTTGAAGACGAGAAAGTGCAAAAAATGCTGGAAGCTTCCAGGTTTGGTGATATATTAGCCGATATTATGAATAAACACAAAAGCGGTGAAATTAAATATGAAAATCTACCAGACTACATCAAAGAGCTTATATCTGATGGTGTACTAGATATTGCTGTTTTTATAGGTGCTGGATATGAGGAACATATCACACTTAAGAAGGATGAAATAAGATTAATAGACTTTGCACAAAATAAGTTATTGCTGCGAGTCAGGTATGTTGACAATATAGAAGGGGCAGTAAAGGCATTTGATGAATCTGATATTATTTATGTGAAAGCAGACTCAAACTTCGGTTTAGGCTGGGCCCTATCAAAAGAAGGCATGGCAAACCCATTAAGAATGCAGCCAAGTCCTATAAGAATACCAAAGAAGGAACTTCATGGATATAAAGGCACAATATTAAAGGACCTTGGGAATGAGGTGATAGTTCAAGCTAGCGACGAAGACATAAGGCGAATCAAACCCAGAAAGGGCTACCAGCTTATTGCTATGGCTTCATGCAAAACTAGCCAATATTTTCTAGATGTTATCAAAAGGCTGAGGCAGGGGTTGCCTACAACTGTTATTTACACAAACAGTGAAGTATATAATCAAGGTGTACAAATTTTCTTAAATGGTATCCTCAAAGGAGAAAAGATAGAGCAGATTGTAGAAGAGATAAATGCTTATGAATTAAAGCGTTGGACCAGCAAGGATAGGACTATCCTCAAAGGCAGACAACCTTATGAAGCACTTGTCCTAAACGCAGAATCTGGCTCTCCAGAAAGCACAGCTTATGACAAGCATAACATTCCAAACTCGCTGACTTTGTTTTATGATATAGAATTGTAAGAGAATAAGTTAAAAAATAAAAAATTACTTGTCAGCCCTCATTACATTAAGCAGCATATACTTAACGTCTTCAGGAAGCTTGTTTGCGTCAACAACAAACTGGATAGTCTGCTTGCCTCCAGCCTCGTCTTGGAAAGTTCTGTCTTTTTTGGAGGGCTTACTGTTATTATCTCCATCTTTCATAACAACAGCATAATAAATTCCAGTTAAGCCTGTTGGCACCAGTGTTATAGCATCTGACTTCTGTTCTGCATCAGCTCTTGATTTTGAGTTATTGTATTGAGGCATAGTTACTCCACGAAGCCACCCGTATAGCTCATCAAGGCTTTTTCCATCCTTTTCCATTCCTCTTTTAATCATAAATGGTGCTTCTGCATTTGGCTTTATCTCCACTGCCGAAACACGCCTCTCTAAATCTTGTACACTCCCAATAGTTGCACAACTGCCTAAAGTAGTCGCAAGAAGAACTGTACCTACTCCCCTATAAACTGCTGATTTGTAATTCATTTTTACATACCTCCTACAGTTAAATGTTCTGGTTTGAATGGGATGCCGCCTTCATTGTCGCTTTCTTGATTTGGCTGTACAGCAGAAACGCCTTCCGTATCTCTTGCGCCAGGCACTGTTAAATGTTCTGGTTTGAATGGGATGCCGCCGGCATCTTCTGCTTTAGCCTCAACCTTAGCTTCCAATGTCTGTTGTTTTGGTGCCTTAGGCGCTTCAGCTTTTGCAATTCTGCTTGGCTTTCTCTCGTAATTGACAGATGACCTGATATATAATTTATTTTCCCCTGGTTCGTATAAAATAACCTGTTGTACCTTATCCTTAGAGTCTGGAGACTTTGTTGGATTTAATCCAAGAATCCACTTCCCATCAACCTTTACTCCTAAAAGAATAGATTTTAAGTCCTTGCCTTTATAGCTTGTTACATGCGAAGGCTGCAAAGAAAACCATTTCTTTCCATCTTCTGATAAGTCAGAATATCTTATCTTTCCTGCCCTGAACTGCCTGTGCTCGTCAGTTTCCTGGTTGAATATCCATCTATAATTGACCTTTTTAGGTTGCTTAGTTTCTGCCTGTTGCACAACAGCAGTTTTTCCTCCCATATACTTATCATACATTTCAGATAATCTTGCTTGATTAAGATAAACATAGCCAAGTGCGGCTAGAACTACTGTCCCAAGCGCCAATCTTGTGCGCCCCCATCCTGTAGCAGGAAACCCAAACACATAGCCTGCATTTGATTTTAAAATACCGAAACTTGGTGTTCTTCCTGCATATCCCCCACCATTATGCCCAGAACTAGTGAAGTTATGTCTAACGCGGTAATCATCCAAACGTGAAACCTTTTGTTGAGCTACCTGGTCTTCCAGCTTAGGAAAATTTGCCCTGTCATTTGCAATATATTTGTCAGAAGCTATATTACCTTCAAATTTGCCGACATATTTTAATGCAGTGTCCAACATTTCGCTATTAAGCTTGATCCCAAAAATTTTCTCAGAATCAGCTATCATCATTTGTTTTGCTTTTTCGTCAGAATCAACATAGCGCCTCATAGAAGCATAAGAATCAGCAATTAAGGTAGCTTTTGATTTAGCTACTTCTGGGGTTACACCAATAGTGGAGGCTAATTTACTTAATAGCCCCTCCCTAATACTGCTATAAACTTCTGCCATTTTAATACGTCTTATGGAAGTCCGAGCCATTTAAAAACCTTTCGGTTTTTTACTATTTTAAAATGGTGAATAATTTGGTTAGAGTCAATTAAAACCCAATAAAAACATCATTTCCCCCTAAAAACCTCTGACTCCAAAATTCTTGCAGGCATCAAAATCGGAATTTCAAGATATTTTATGTTCCAGCTGTTAAGGTATTCTTTAACTTCCTCAGACTCTTCAATGGAGGAAATTATAATTCTTTCAGAAAATTTGTACAGCTTTAATTTTTTAAGCATACCTTCGCTGTTTCTCCCGTATAAGCTGTAATAAAAGCGCATTCTTTGTGATTTATTAAAGGTTTTTATATCATATCTGAACATGACTAATGGCTTGTAGCCCAGCCCATCAGCAATAAATTTCTTCTGAATCAAGCTAAAACCTTCAGAGAGAAACGACTCTCTGGCAATAAATGCTGATTTAAACAAATCACTGTAGCTTTTTGAAACCAAATCTATTTCAAATCCTGTCACCTCAAATTCTTTTTTTATTTGATAGCTCAATTCTGAATTAATTTTTGTTTTGTAAATTACAAGTAAATCTATGTCTCTTGGCTTTTCTTTTCCTCTAACAGCAGAGCCAAACAGAATTATATCCAGAATTTCCTCATTCTCTTTAGCTATACTGCGGATTTTAGATATTAATTTTGTATTCTTTAATAATTCTTTCAACATTTTGCCTAATTTCCTCACACGTAGACTTATTTATGGTTAAGGAATAAGTTTGCCTGTAAATGGGATAGGATTTGTCTAGTAAAGAGTAAAGCTCAGGAAAATTCTCCTTTAAAATACTAAACCTTTCTGTATGGTCTTTTGGTGTTTTACCTATTTTTTGCAGTATAATAAAATCAAGCGCCACAAACAGGCATTTAAAGTAAAGTATAGTTGAAGATGTATAATCACCAGTTCGATGAACCATCTCTGCTGAATTCTTAAAACTTTTTATGTTCTTAATCAAATCTTCTCTCATGTTGGTAATAGAAACAAATAACTTATTTAAATACTTTTTGGTTTGTAATACCAACAAAGTTGGTAACAGCAACAGATTAAATATTTTTAAGCTTTTTAGTTGGTAATACCAACACAAATAAAAAATGTGAATACTTGCTAATTAGTAATATTTAAATACTAGTATTACTTTATTACTTTACATGCATACAGTAAAAACAATAAAGGATGTGGATGAGGAAGCTTGGCTGGAGTTTAAAAGCATAGCTGCAAGGAACAAGATGAAAGCTGGACAGTTTTTTGAAAAATTAGTAGAGGAGTATAAAAATAAAGCATCCAGCACATGGAACGCCATTCTTAACTCTGGAAAGATATTAAGCGATGAAGAAGCAGACGAAATGGAAAAAATTGTGAAGGAGTTAAGGAAAGAAAAAGGCTTCAGGCAATAAAATGCTGCTTGTTTTTGACACATCAGTAATTATAGCCATAGAAAAAGAAGACAACAACATACTTAAGAAAATTTCTGAATTGTCAAAAAGTTATAGCGGTCCTCCACAAATTACTTTTATTATATATTATGAATTCTTGATGGGAATAAAAAAAAGATCTCCCATAAACCAAGCCAAAGCTATGGATTTATTAAGTAATTTTAATTGCCTTTCAGCCACAAAAGAAACAGCAGAAATACTTTCAGCTTTAAAGTATAAGTATGATGCTGCCGGAATTAGCATAAGTTTAGCAGACTTAATTATAGCTGCGCAGGTAAAGGAAAATAACATGGTTTTAGTCACTAAAGACAAGACATTTGAAAAAATAGAAGAAATTAATAAGATAGTTTTGGATTAATAAAAATAGAAACCTTTATATATTACTTCTTTTATATCACTTTTTATTAAAAGTTTATGTGATGTAGAATGGATTTAATTGAGCTGGCAAAAAGGCTTGAAGGGCTGCAGACAGTTGACAGCATAGCAATAAGCCTAGGAATAGCCAGAAGAACGGCTGTTAACTATGTATGGGCGCTTAGAAAAGAGGGCTTTGTAGAGACTATTTATGGAAAACGAAAAATAAGAATGTATAGGATATCACCTTTTAAAGCGCTTAAATTTGGCTATCCTGGGCTTTACGAATACCTAAACCAGAATTCCAAAATTAAGATTTATCCGCCTTACATAGAAAGGATTTATGACCATAAGCCGACTGCAGAGGAAATGATTGTTAAAGCTGTCAAAACAGGCGATTTAAGAACTGTGCTATCGTCATTGGCTTTGTTCAACAAAATTAAAGACTGGACAAGGCTAAGCCAAATCGCAGGAAAGGAGAAGATTGGCAGAAAAATTGGAGCCTTATATGATGCCGCAAGGACAATCATAAGGGTTAGAAAAATGGATAAAAAGACAAGAAAATCATTATTAAGAAGCAAGATAGATGGCAAATTTATAGTGGAAAATGCAAGAACAAGGGATCTGGAGCATATAGAAAAAATGTGGAAAGTTCATCTGCCTTTTAATAAGGCAGATTTGGAGGCTTATAAAGAATGATTAATCTGAAAGAACAGATAAGCCTATTCAAAATAATAGGAGGCCAGCTTAGCAAGAAGGTTGAATGCATCGCAATAGGTGGCTCTGCAATGATGTTTTATGGAGTTAAAAACTCAACAAAAGATGTTGACTTGGTTTTTTTAAAAATAGAAGATTTAGAAGATGTAAAAGAAGTGCTTTTCGAATCTGGATTTGACGAAAGAAAGAATGTAAAGGGCATATTCAGGGAAGATGAAGAAGCCGCCAAGCCCATAATGATGGACGGAAAAGACACAAGATTTGACCTTTTCTTAAATGAAGTGATAGGATTTAAAATTCACGAAAAAACGATAGAGAGGCTAAAAGAAGTCCATGAATTCGGCATTTTTACGGTAAAAATAGCAAGCCCCGAAGATATCCTGATGATGAAAGGCTGCACAGAAAGGGAAAGGGACAGGGATGATGCGGCAGAATTGATAAGGAAATTTAATATTAATTGGGACATTATATTAGACGAGTCTTCAAGGCAAACCAAGATTGGGATTGCTGCTTTTCCTATATTGCTTTATGATTTTTTAACAGAGTTGAAGGAAAATTATAAAATTGACGTGCCAAAAAAAATAACAAAAGAATTGATTATCATGGCAGAAAAAAGAATAGAAGAACTTAGGAAAAAAGACAAGCTGATTAGAGTCACTAAATACTACAAAAAATAAAACCTTTATATACTACCTTATTTTAAAGTTGCCAATGAAGAATGCCGCTTCGAAAACTGCGCCGAAAGACCTGCCAAAACTGGATTATTTATTTGTCAAAAGCTTCAGGCTCCTGAAATCCAATCCAAACAAAGCAGGACTGATGGTCTTGTTTGATGTATTATTTCTGGTGTCTGCATTCGGGCTGCAGACCTTGTTTAAGTATTTTGCACAGAGCCTTAATATATCCATTGCAATTCCGAAGACAACAGCAGCAGCATTCATTTACATAGCTTTTTCATTGATTTACTACCTTATTGCGTTATTTGCATACTCTTTTTTTAAATACTGCATCTTAGATTTCATAAAATCCTTATTTAACCAAACAGTGTTCTCATTCAAAAGGCTCGGGCAGTTTTATTCGTTAAACATTGCCATAGCCGGCATTTTTTTTGCAGTGATGATTGCATTGAATTTTTTATTGGCGAGCATCAAGCAGGCTTACCAGCCGTTTGCCTTCATTTTCATGGCGGTTCCGTATTCACTGGTTTTATACCTGATAGTCAATACATCCCATTCCTTGTTTTATGAAGGCGCTTCAACAAAAGAGTCCGTTAAGAAGAGCTTTAGCGTGACATTTACCAAAATAAAAGACTACAGGGAAATAATCCTTGCACTGATATTGTCCGCTTTTGCATTGTGGCTTTTATTTTTTGGCAGCGGCTACCTGATAAGGATGATTGCATCAAAAAACTATAATTTGTACCTAACTTCATACGCTTATTTCAAGCAGGCATCAGTTATTGTGTTTGACATTGCCTTTTACCTGGTAATCTTAATAAACAGGGTTTCCTTTTATGCAACAATAAGGGAAATTAAATAAAATGTTTTTTCACAGCATAAACCCGGTATTGCTTGAGATTGGCCCTTTTCAAGTCAGGTATTATGGCTTGGTCTATGCACTTGGATTTGTAATAGCTTACTTCATGATTTCCTACCTTGCAAAAAGAAAAGAGCTTCCAATAACAAAAGACGATGCTGCTGATTTTTTGCTGTATGAAATTATAGGTATTGTTTTAGGAGCAAGGTTGACTTATATTTTTGTTTACAACCCGTTATTTTACCTGCAAAACCCCCTTGAAATTGCTGCAGTCTGGCACGGCGGATTGAGCTTCCACGGCGGCTTGCTCGGCGCAGTAATTGCCGGCTATTTGTTCTGCAGGCGGAAGAAAATTGAGTTTTATGACTTGGCAGATATTGCTGTCATTCCTGTTGCATTGGCTTTGGCCCTTGGCAGAATGGGCAATTTCATTAATGCCGAGCTTTATGGCAGAATGTCAAATGCCGCATGGTGCATTGACTATTCCAAAAATAAGTTTGTTGAAAACCTGCCATCGGGCTGCAGGCACCCCTCGCAGATTTATGCATCAATTAAGAATTTGGCAATATTTGCGGCTTTATGGCTCATTAAGGACAAAAAATTGCGAAAAGGATTTATATTCTGGAGTTTTGTGGCTTTGTATGGGCTATTCAGAACTTTTGTTGAGTTTTTCAGAGCCCCTGACGAGCAGATTGGTTTCATTTTCAACTATTTCACAATGGGGCAGCTATTAAGCTTTCCATTGTTTTTGATTGGATTATTTATGCTGTTCAGGATAAATAAAAAATCACAATA
>JAGVXR010000090.1 GCA_018303645.1 Candidatus Woesearchaeota archaeon | reverse complement strand
TCCCTTTTTTCAGCACCTTCATTTTGCGCAGGAATCTGCTCTTTTTTTGCTTCGCCGTTTGCCTGTTTTTCAATATCCCCGAGCTTTTTCTCTACCCTGTCCTTGCCTTTTTCAAACTCTTCCTTGCTTATCACCTCTGCCTCGAAGCTTTCCTTGAGAAACCTGAGCTCCTGCTCCAGCCTTTCTTTCTGGGTTTTATCATCCATGAGCCAGAAGGCAGAATTGGGAATAAATAAATCTTTCTAATAGGGACCAATATTTTTATTACTAACAAGTTTCAATAAAAGCATTTATAACATCATGCAAAGTTAAGGGCCATGTATGACATTCTTATAGGCAGGAGCGATGCTGACAAAGAGAAGTACGGCACAACCGGCTCTGTCTTTATCGGAAAGCATTATGTGAAGATGGGGCAGACTGTTTCCCTGTCAAACAAGGTTTACCTTGATGTTTCCAAAAGCCACGTTGTGTTTATAGTCGGCAAGAGGGGCAGCGGAAAGTGCCTTCATGGAGACAGTCTAATAACATTAAGCAATGGCTTGGAAGTGCCGATAAAAGAGCTTTTTAACAATAATGAAGATTTAACTGCTTTGAATCACCAGCTTAAACTCACAGCAGCCAAAAAAACAGCTTTTTACACAAGAAAAGTTAACAGGCTTTTGCACATTAAACTAAGGAGCGGAAAGGAGATAAAATTAACACCGGAGCATCCTTTGCTAACGATAAAGGGGTGGGTAAATGCAGAGAATTTAAATATTGGAAGCAGAATAGCAGCGCCAAGAATATTAAATGTTTCTGGCAATGAATCCCTGCCGGAGCACGAGATAAAAATTTTGGCTTACCTTATTGCAGAAGGGCATATTAAAAAAACCTTATTTTTCACAAATTATGATAATATTATTGCAGAAGACTTAAGAAATTCATTAAAATTATTGGATGGTAGTATAGATTTGGCTCTTACTAAATCAAGGAAGGGGCAATACATGATATACACTCGTAAAAAAAGAATTGTTCGAAGCTACAGTGCAAAAAGAGACGCTCTGGGAAGGTTCTTAAAGGGAACAACCATAGAGCATGAAAAAAATGAGATAAGAAAGTTTCTTGAGGCGCATAATATTTTTAACTTGTTATCGAAGGAAAAATTTATTCCTGATTACATATTAAAACTTACAAAAAATAAGCTTGCATTGTTTATTAACAGGCTGTTTAGCTGCGATGGAAGCGTCTATAAGCCAAGAAAAGAGCAGAATTATTGGGAGGTTTCTTATAGCTCTTCTTCCGAAAAACTTGCAAGGCAAATTCAAAGCTTATTGTTAAGGTTCGGGATTTTAGCCAGATTAAGGGCTAAAAAGGTTAAATTAAACAACATATTATTCTTGTCTTATGAAGTAGTCCTTGATGGCGAGAATGTATTGAAGTTTATCAATGAGATTGGGTTCTTTGGAGAGAAAGAGAAAAAACAGGCTATTGCATTAAGAGAAATGTCGCAATTAAAAAGAAACCCGAACATTGACACAATTCCAAAAGATATATGGGATATTTACAGGCCCAAAAGCTGGGTTGCAGCTGGAAGGGAATTCATGTATAAAAGCCCAAAAGCCCTTAGAAGCAGCATAAATTATTCCCCTTCCAGACAAAAATTATTGCAGATTGCCTTAGCCGATAATAGTTATAGGATGAGGTTACTTGCAGAATCTGACATATTTTGGGACGAAATTATTTCCATAGAAATTTTAATTGGTGAATTTGAAGTTTTTGATATAACTGTACCAGAGCTTCATAATTTTGTTGCAAATAACATCCTAGTTCATAATAGCTACAGCATGGGGGTTATTGCAGAGGGGATTTATGACCTGCCTGATGAAATAAAAAAGAACCTTTCGGTTATCATGCTTGACACAATGGGGATTTACTGGACTATGAAGTATCCAAATAACAAGGAAAGGGAATTGCTGGAGGAGTGGGAGCTTGAAGGAAAAGGAATAAATGTGCAGATTTTCACTCCAATCGGCTTCTATGAGGAGTACAAGGAAAAGGGCATTCCAACAGATTTTCCCTTTTCCATCAAGACAAGCGAGATAAATGCAGAGGAGTGGTGCATGATTTTCAATGTCTCCATAACAGAGCCGATTGGCATATTGACAGAGAGAATCATTAACAGCCTGAAAGAAGAAAAAAATGACTATGGCATAGATGACATTATAAAAGCCGTTGAGGCTGATGGCAGGTCCGAAAAGAATATCAAAGACGCTGTTGAAAACAGGTTTTTAGCAAGGAAGGCACCCTAATCGAGGATTTGGTCATGCCGGGGCAGATAAGCATTCTGGATGTCGGCGCCTACACTACAACTTCAGGCGCTGAAAACCTGAGGGCTTTGGTCATTGGATTGGTGGCTCAGAAGCTGTTTGCCCAGAGGATGACTTCAAGAAAAGCAGAAGAGGAGGCTGCAATAGCAGAGGAGATCCATTTTTTTGAGGAGGAAGAGGAAAAGAAGAGGGAGCCGATAGTCTGGCTCATAATTGATGAAGCCCATGAGTTTTTGCCGAACAAAGGAAAAACACCTGCAACAACCCCTTTGATCACTGTGCTGAGGGAAGGTAGGCAGCCAGGAATCTCTCTTGTGCTGGCGTCACAGCAGCCCGGCAAGATTCACAGCGATGTCATATCCCAGTCGGATGTTGTCATTGCGCACAGGATAACAGCAAACCTTGATGTGCAGGCTCTTGGCGGCTTGATGCAAAGCTACATGCGGGAAGGGCTAGACAAGCAGCTGAATCTGCTGCCAACAGAAGAAGGGGCTGCAATTGTGTTTGACGACATCAATGAAAAGCTATATCCGATAAGGGTAAGGCCAAGGTTCAGCTGGCACGGCGGCTCTGCCCCTACTGCTTTGCCGAAAGAGAAGAAAGTGTTTGAGTTTTAGATTTTTCAGTTTTCTTTAATACGCATTAAACAAACTTTTTTTATAGATGGTTTTTAAAGGTAGGAATAGATAGGGTTAAACAAAAAAATTAATTTAAAGCATCGAGAATAACCCCATTTTCTTTGGCTAACCTTAGAAGTTCTTGAAAATCTTTAGCGGGAATTATTGGGCAATATTGCCCCCATGTCCATTTATTTTGCTTATTACCTATCTTTCCAACAATAAAGTAGCCAATTCTATATTCTATAGCTCCTTCATTTTTAGTGAACTCACTATTAGCTTCAGACTTTACAAATCTTAATCTCTCTAAAACAAATACTTTTTGTGGATAATCGCTTTGAATTAAAAAAGTCCAATCTTCTCTTAAAAAGTAAAATTTACCAGTTCTGGTTATATGTTTAAAACCTATGGGTTTCTTATTGTCTCTCTCGTTAATAAATTGTTCATTTTTTCTTTTAATAAATTCTTCAGTAGTTTCCATTTCCTAAAATTATCAAAATCTTCTTTTTATAAATCTAATGTTTATATAAAAGTCTACTTAACAATTTTATTATAAAATATAAAATAATGCAACCTACAATAGCAATAATTATCCATTTTAATGCAGGTTTAATCGCAATATAAAATAGATAGTTAATAACGCCTACTAAAATTAATAAAATTATTCCTACTAACGGATGAATAAAACCCTTTTTCGTTCTCACTTTTGTTTATAATATCCTAACGATTTTAAGTTTTTCCATTAACAGCTTCTAATAAAACAAAAACCAAAACCTTTATATATCAATTGCTATCATATACTATACAGGTGATTATTATGGAAACTGAGCAATTCAATATAAGGATGCCAAAGGAGTTGGTGCAGGACTTGGATATAATTTCAAAGCTGTTGAAGGTGAACAAGTCAGAATGGGTGAAGACAAAGCTTGCTGAAGAAGTGCATGAGGAAAAGAACAAGCTTCTGATGGAGTTAAGCACTTTATACGCCAAGGGAATGATTGGCAAGAAGAAAGTAGAGCAATTAGTGGGCAAAGATATAGCTGACGAGATGGAGTCTATCAAAGTTATTGCTGAAAAAAGCGTCAAACATGGCTTGGAATATGGCAAAAAGCTCAGAAAACTACATTCTTGATATGTCGGTAAATCGCAAAGCGATTTCCGAGCATGCTCAAAAATCTATGATTTTTGACACTTCGGCATTTATCAGCTTGGAAAGTATCAATATTTTAGAACTAGTATTATCGGTATTTTCAATTATAACAACAAACTCTGCTATTAAAGAACTGGAAGAATTTGCAAAGCATGGTGATAAGTATGGCAGAATTGCAAAAAATGTTCTCAAGCACAAAAGTAAATTTACAATAGAATCCTGCGAAATAACAGAATCAATAGAATATGTAGAATCGACTGATAATGAGCTTTATAATCTGTCATTAAAGAAGAAACTGCCATTAGTCACAGATGAAACAAAATTAGTGCACCATGCTAGGCATAAGATTGACGTGTATTTTAGCCCTGTTTTTCTTATTCTTTTGTTAAAATCCGGGCATTTATCAAAACAAAAAGCACTGGAGCTTTTGGAAGAATTAAGAAACATCAGAAACTGGAGAAATAACATGATTTACTTAATAACGAAAAACCAGCTTGAAAATCTTTAATGTTTGGCAGAGATTTGATAATTCTTCACAGCTTCCTAAAAAACTCTATCTTGTTCAACTGCAATATTATCAATATCAAAACAACTGAGATTATCATCATCAGGTAATAGCCCAAGCCGATTGCAATGCCGACTCCTGCAACTGCCCAAACAGAAGCGGCTGTTGTCAATCCGTGAACTTCGTTCTTTGCCTTGAAAATTGTGCCTGCGCCCAAAAAGCCGATGCCCGTGGCAATGCCTGCAATTATCCTAGCCACTTCATTCGGCAAGGTTTCTAGAGTTACCAGCACAAACAAAGCGGAACCTAGGCAAACAAGCATGTGGGTCCTTACGCCAGCAGGCTTGTGCACGACTTCCCTTTCCAAGCCTATAAAGCCGCCTGCCAATGTTGCAAAAACAAGCCTGATTAAGATTTCAGTTGGCTCTGTCATTTTACAGCTTTTTATCCATCTTCAAAGGCCAGTCTCCGGGGGCATATGTCATTGAAATCAAGGAAGCAATGAACATCAGGATAAAAAACAATACAAAAGTGAATCCCCATGTCCTTGAGTTTGGAAGCACATAAAATGCAGAGATAATAAAGCCGACAATGCTTGTAATCATGTAGCCGCCCGACAAAGGAGCGATGTTGAATTCTTTGTGATGCATATTTACACCTCTTTTTTGATTATTGTTTATAATTGTTAAAACAGCACAAGCTGGTTTCCTCCTTCATGTTTGCATCAAGAGGACGCTCTCGTATTTGGCTTATTTTATTATTATTGTATTTTTATTATCATTATTTTGCTTTTATTTAAACTTAACGAAATTCAGCCTGTCAATATGCTTTCTTGCCTGCCCAATTCCTTTTACAAAATTATTCATGAATCCCTCCATTTTGCCGCAAGCAATCTCTTTTAGCTCGCCGCTTGTCATTTTGCCTGATTTGTAATCATTATAAATTTTATTAAGCTCCGCATCATCTTCAACTAAATGCTGCTTCATTAACTCAAAAACCATGTCTTTTTCCACAGCCGCCCCCAGCTTTCTATGCTCTTCTAAAGTATCCCTGCCGCCGGATAAGGCATTCCTGATCTTTTTCTTCACAGATTTGATATCTTCCGGCAACTCTATGCAGCTTTCAGGCTTTGATTTGCTCATTTTAATATCCCCGTCCAAAGAGGGGGTGTATTTATGATAAAGCGAAGACGGCAACAAGAATTTCCTATCTTTAACTCTTCTTACAATATCCCTTGTTAATCTTATATGGGGGTCCTGGTCGACTCCTACAGGGATAATGCCAGGCATTCTTTCCTTAAACTGGGGGTACAGAATATCAGCAACTTGGGCCATTGCAGCCATGATTTTGCCGGGATCCGCGCTTCCATAAATAGCCTTAAATTCGTTAAGGGTTATTTTTTTTGCAAATTCATAGGCATTATTCATGACTTCCTTGTTCTCAGACTGGAAGTAGAAAATGGTTTTCCCCACATCTAATCCAAGCGCTACATAAGCCGGAATATGAAAGTCAAGAGCTCTTTTCCTTGCCTCCCCCAAGGTAACGCCCCTTGTAGAAGCCGCCTCCAAGTCAGCAATCAAGATGTAGGTTTCAGCTCCGTGCTCCTGGAAATACTTTATGCCTTCAACCACCATCTTCGTACCTAGATGTATTTTGTCATTTGAAGGCATTATGCCGCTAAGAACATAGTATCTTTTCTTGCTTTTGATTGCATCGAGGATTATTTTTAAGTCTCGTCCTGCAAAAACAACGCCACGCCTCATTATCCTATTTGGCTCCGGAAACAGCTTGCTATTAAAGATTTCAAGCCCAAAATCCTTGATTATTTTCCCGTAATCTTCCAGCAATCCGCTTCCCCACGGATCTATGATTTTTTGCTTCATGAGAATAAATTTCAACATAGTTTATTTAAATCTTTTTAAAAAAGTATTATCAAAACAGCCCCAATTACCATAATAAAGGTTCCAACTAACCTTTCCTTAATATTTTTTTCTTTAAATATAAAATATCCGTATAAAACGGAAAATATAGAACTTGTTCTTTTTATCGAACTCATGTAAGGCACTATAACCAGTTGGATAGCTAATAAATGAAAAATACTCATCAAAGCAAAAAACAAACCAATAAAAAAGAAATTTTTAAAATTTGATTTTAGTTTAGTTAGTTTTCCCCTAGATTTAAAAAATGCTAATACAATCAAGGGCATAGAGACAATAGGTAAATAAATTGCGCTAACAAATAATGGTGAAGATTTTTGTACAAGAATTTTTCCCAGCACGGATGTTATACTGAATAAAAATGCAACTATCACCATATAGGCACAACCTTTCTCTTTAAAAATTGATTTGAAAGGTTCCAAAATACCTTTTTTATACTCTTTTAAATTTAAAGTATAAGCACCTACAACAATAAGAAAAATTCCAGAAAAGCCAATAAGAGTAGGTAATTCTTTTAAAATAACAAAACTTGTTAAAACTAAGAAAAGAGGTGTTAAAGTCAAAAATGGTACAACAAGCGATAAAGGAGAATTTCTTATTGATTTGATATATAATACCCAGGCTAGTACTTCAATTGGTATAGCAAGGCTAAGCACAAACCAAAAAGCGCTGTCTAATTTTGGTATGGGCACAAAAAAGAGTAATAGCAAAACAAAAGGTGTCGCATACAAAAATCTTGCCAGAATTACGATATAGTCATCAACTTTGTAGATTTTCTTTGTAAGAGCATCTGTAGTTGCCCAACTGAATGCACTAAGCAATGAATAAAGCACCCACAGCATCTTATTTCAAACTCCCCAATATTTCTTTTATTGCAGCAACCCTGTCCTTTTTGCCGAATATTGAAGTGCCTGCAACGAAAACATTTGCTCCCGAATCGTAAGCGATTCTTGC
>JAGVXR010000017.1 GCA_018303645.1 Candidatus Woesearchaeota archaeon | reverse complement strand
CAGTCTAGATTAAGCAATTTTGTTTGATGCGCTTTGCGCGCATGGTGGGCATACATCTACCCCACTATCGTGGGAAGGTTTAAGCCCACAGCTTCTAAACCCAATATCTTCCAATATATCTGGCTTTAAAGTATTGAGGTACCTAACTGAAGCCCATTGGACTGATTATGGGAATCCCAAAACTCTGGAAAAATTGGCAAATAATAAACATTTTTAAAGCCGTTTTCATTCCTACTTTATAATGGCAAAAACATATTCAGAGCTTGAAGCCTGGGCTATTTTTATAGGGGCATTGATTATGGGGGTTGTGCTTACAAGCCTGTTCTGGGCATTAATTACAGTTCCTGAAGATGTGAAGAAGATTGAAAAAGAGATAAAGAATGCCACCGAGGAAGTGGGCATGGAAAAGCCCGAGGATTTTATTACTTTCTGCAAAAAAGTGGACGGCATTGCGAACTGGGACAATATGGGATTCAGGCAGTGCATCGTGAAGGATTCCGAGAAAAATTTGATAGTGATGAATTTATTGTGCAGGAAGTTCAACCTGACATTAAGCTACGGCTCGTTCGGTGTTAAGTGTGAAGGAACAATCTAAAAAGGTTTTGTGCGAAATATGCTACCCGAACTGCGGCTTTAAGTGGGGTTGCTCAGATCATTAATGTAAAGTTTTTAAAACAAGCCAATTATTCTCCAATACGCCAAGGTGGCAGAATCCGGCATTGCGGCAGTCTCGAACAAAAATAAGTAAAGAAAACTGCTGCCCGCAAGGGCTTCTCGGTTCAAATCCGGGCCTTGGCGCTTTGTATTTTAAAATGCCTCAAACAATCTCATTGTGCATGATAACCAAAAATGAAGAGAGATACTTAGAGCAATGCCTGAACTCCGTTAAAGAAATAGCTGATGATATAATAATTGTTGATACTGGCAGCACTGACAAAACAAAAGAAACAGCAAAAAGATTCAATGCAAAAATCTTTGGCTTCAAATGGGTTGATGACTTCTCTGCTGCAAGGAACGAAAGCATAAAGCATGCAGCAAAGGACTGGATATTAGTGCTTGATGCTGACGAGGTAATTGAAAAAAAAGACTTGGAAAAAATAAAAAATGCCATTGAAAATGCGGAAAGTGATTTAGCCGGATTCCAAATGGAGCAACGCTCTTATATCAGCAATTTTTTTGAGGGCGCTTTAAAAAATGATTCTGATTTTGAATTAGTTAAGCAATATCCTTTCTACATCCCCAATCACTTGGTTAGGTTGTTTAAGAACAATTTGGGATTGGAATTCAGGCATCGCGTTCATGAACTGATTGAGGATTCAATAAGTGAAAAAAACTTAAAATATAAAAAAATTGATGCTGTTTTGCACCATTTCGGCTCTTTGAAAGATGAAAATCTGATAGGCGAGAAAACAGAACAATACTCTAGAATGATTCTTAGGCAATTAGAGGAAAACACGGAAAGCGCACGTTACAATTACCAGGCTGCGAGAATGCATCTCGGCAGGAATGACTTCAGCAATGCCCTGAAATATTTTGTGAAAACAGCAAAGCTAAACCCGAATTACAAGCTTGTTTTTTCCGAAATTGCAAAAATCTATCTTGGAATGAATGACAAAAACCGCGCAGTTGAGTATTTTAAGAAAAGCATGAAGCACAATCCTGAAAATCCAAGCCCTGCAAATAATTTGGCTGTCGTTTACATGTCAGTGGGGAAATTTAAGGAAGCGAAGAAAATTTTGGATGAACAATTGAAGAGATATCCTGAGAATAAGGCTTTGAAATATAATTACGAGAAAGTTTTGGAGAATTTGAGATATAAATCAAACATTTAACCATAATCTTTCAACCATCGAGTCGTATTCTTTATCTGTAAGCATTGTTAAATCTTGTACTTTAGTAATTGAAAGAGAACTTTCTCTCATATTACTATAAACCATTGGAATCTCATGGATACCCAGCTTTAATGCGGCATATGCCTTTTGAATATCTCGATAATCAACAGTTATTTGCGTCCCTTTAATCGTCCCAGTGGAATCATCGTGCCGAACAAATCTTACTGGATTTTCTAATAGATCTTCCATTAGCCTTTCTGAGCCTTTATTTAAATATTTATCAACCCAAGCTTGATTCAAGACACACCCCGAACCTGCATAAAGTTGGTCTGTCTTAACACATATTCTTTCCTGTTTTTCCATTTACATTGAGAAATTTAAGTTTTTTATAAATCTTTCGGAAGAAAGCAAAATATTGATGTGCTCTAAAAATGACAAAAATAAGTAGACTATTTTTTATATTTTTAATTCTACTTGCAACGAAGAAGAAAAATGTTGTGTTTAAATAATATAATTTTCATCTCCACTTTATCGAGCATCCGATTGCAGGCGCCATTTCAATTGTGACTTTCCTGTTGTGAACCAAAGAGTCAATCGCATTCCTCAAGTCTGTCACAGTTGCCTTGCTTTCATCTTTTGGGCTGTCATCAACTCTGCCATGATACCTTAGCTTTCTCTCGCCGTCAAATACAAAGCATTCTGGAGTGCATTGCGCGCCATAGGCGGTTGCAGCTTTTTGGTCCTCGTCCCTTAAATATGGGAAGTCTATCTTCTTGATTTTGCTCACTTCAATCATTTTGTCAAAGCTGTCATCAGGGTAGTTAACTTCATCATTTGCGTTTATGCCGACAACCTGCACGCCTTTAATGCCGAAATCAGCTTGTATCGCCTTAATCCTATCAAGAGAGCCCTGCACGTAAGGGCAGTGGTTGCACATGAAAACAACAACAAGTATTTTCCTGCCCCTGAAGCTGCCTAAATTATAAACCCTGCCGTCAACTCCAGGCAGGCTGAAGTCAGGAGCCTTGTCGCCTATATTCAATTTAAGGTTCTGCATATTTGCTTCCATAAAAACCACAGGATTGTCATTTATTTATGCATTTATTAAATTTTTTGGTTTGTAAAATGCCGAAGGGGAGATTTGAACTCCCGACTTATGCCTTTCTAAGCAATGCCTATGAGAGCATCACTCTAGCCAGGCTGAGTTACTTCGGCATAAAGCAAAAGAATAAAGCGACTTTTTAAAAATGTTGCTAAACTTATTCTGGAAGGGTTTTTAAACTGAATTTGATTACTATAGTCTGGGTGGTATTTAAGTGTACATGATTACAAGGCGCGATTTTTTACGGCGCATAGAAGCTGCTGGGTTGGCATTGCTGGCAGATTATTTACCCAGATTTAGCCAGAGAGCTGCAATAGGGCAGGAACAAAAGGAGCTTTATGCTTTTGACGCAAATATCAATTTATTTTATGGAATTAAAGTGGATGCTGAGCTTGAAACAAGAGTCAATGACACCGCTTATTTCTCCGATTTTAGGGTTTTTAGCAAGGGAAGCAAGAATAACGTAGTAAACGACGATGATTTAGTATACGGCCATTATTCTGAAGGAATGGCTAAAAATGGCGTATTATTGCCTGCTAAAGTGAAGATACGCAGAAACTTCCGCAATTTGGGGTTGATTAATTACTTGGCATTGCTGTTTTCAGGGTACCACAGGAATGATAGATTTACACTTGATTTCAAATACACCGGCAGTGGTCTTGAAGTGAATTTGTTTGAAGAAAACCTTAAACAGGAGTCTGAGAACCACAGTACCAAAAAGTATGACTTGCCGAGGGTTGACGTGCTTACAGCCATTATTCAGGCATTAACAGATATGAAAAAAGGAAAAAAGACAACAGATGCGATAGAAGTAAAATTAGTAGACAAGACAGGAGGCCCGCTAACCGGAGAGATTACAGTAAGAGAAAATAAAGCCGCAATCACCATAAAGGAAGATTCTGACTTTAAAAATATGGCTGTTGTCTTAAGCAAAGAAATTGAGCCACAGGAAATTTATATGAAAGAATTGTATCGGTTGGCAGATGTTGAGGCATTCAGAAGAACAAAAGTTGATTGATTAAATAAACTTCTTTATCTTCTCGGCATATTCTTTTATCTCTTCATCTTCATACTTCAGATGGCTCCATTTAATGCGAAGCCTGTCCTTCTGGAATCTGGGTATCACATGAATGTGGGCATGATTTACAATCTGCCCCGCTTCCTTGCCGTTATTCATGACAAGATTAAAGCCAGCATTCCCAAAGCTTAATGACTGGGCATTTGCAACTTTCTTTGCAGCCGTTATCGTAGCAGTCAGGTCATCTTCATTCATCTCCACCAATGTCTGGGCATGCTGCTTAGGCACAACAAGGCAGTGTCCTTTATTCGCGGGCATTATGTCAAGAAAACCGATGACCTTGCTATCTTCATAAACCTTTGCGGCAGGTATTTTGCCATCAACTATTTTGCAGAATATGCAGTCTTCCATTTTATCTTTGAGGTATTTTTACAAATTCCAACTCGTCTTTTTCGGCGTCAAGCAGTGCAACAGTGTAAGGATAAATCCTGAACAAAGCGCCCGGGTTTATAACTCTTGTTTTGCCTGATTTTTCGTCCATTTTTATGTGTGTGTGCCCCGTCAACACATAGTCATATTTATTGCTTTTGATTGCATTGTCAAGTTTTTCTTTATTTGTTCCATGATAAACATAGAATTTCTTTCCTCCGTAATCAAACTCCTTTTCATCTGTTATTTTTTCCCATCCGTACTCGCTTGCCATCTTGTTTAACCCTGCCTTTTCGCCGTCATTGTTGCCAAACACAAATTTCATTTTCAATCCCTTGAAATGCTCAAGCATAGGCGGGCTTATTATGTCGCCGCAGTGCACGACAAAATCAGTATTTTTATCCTTGAATATTTCAACTGCTTTTTTTATTGCATTTTCATTTTCATGCGTGTCTGAGATTATTCCTATCATTTTAATTCAAAATTTCATTTAACTCGGATTTAAGCTGTCCAATATTCTTGAATTGGATGCCTTTCATGCAGGTGGACTTCGCCACATTAACAAAATCTTTGACATCGTCTATGAAGATGCATTCCTTAGGCTTAACTTTGAGTTTTTTAGCTGCCATGAGAAAAATTCTTTTGTCATCCTTTGCCATTCCGATTCTATGCGATAGCACTACTGCATCAAATAACTTGAAAAGCCCTCTTTTTCTATTGATCCTTTCATGAGGCCTTATTGTGTTTGATACAAATCCAGTTTTGTAGCTTTTTCTCAGTTTTTTAATTAATTGCACCATATTTCTGTCAATTTTTGTTAATTTGTCAAAATTCTCTGTCCAGAGATTTTTTGGGATTTTTTCCGGGCTTTTTCCATAAATACCTGCAATTTTAATCCAAAATCCTTTCTCAGAAATCTCATTCTTGCACAAGGGTATTGCTTCGATATTTATATCATTCATAAATTTTTTCTTGTTTTTTGGTTTGAATATTCTGATAAATTTTTTCATCAATAGTTCCTGGTTTACAATTACCCCGCCGCCGTCAAAAATAATCGCTTTTATCATGTCAAAAACCACCCGCGAAAATCCACGATTTTCGAAACCCTGAAAATTCAATGAATTTTCATGGCTACAAAATTCCACTTATTTGATGGTGGTTTTTGAGCATCGGGAAAATGTTAACATTTTCAAGATCCCAAAAATCTTCGATTTTTGCGACATCCAAATTCCATGCAATATCTTTGTTATACTTAAACCACTTATCATAGATAAGTGGAATTTTGATGTTTTAAATAAAAAATGGACTGGCGGGGATTTGAACCCCGAGCATCTCCCAAGCCAAGGGAGCATTCTATTACCCACTACTTTTTGTAGTTCCGGATTGAATCACCAGCCCATTGTATAAGCCAGAAAAATGCGTTGTTTAAAAGATTTTCTTAAAAAATTTATTTTGCAGCCAGCTTAATATCCCCCTCATGAACAGTCTTTCTGCCGGCATGCTTTGCTATCTGGCTGGCTTTTGAGGAAATCTTGACTGCCATGTCTGTAAGAACGTCTGTAAAGGCGTCAACTGCGTCTTGCGATACTCTTTTTGCGCCTGCCTTCATCAGCAGCCTTGCAACGCTTGCCTTCGGTATTGTAGAACTCTTCCTTCCCATCGAAAATCACCGATTTTCGGGGGTTTCGAAAAACATTGTTTTTCGCAACCATAAAATCCCCGTTAAATAAAAGGGAGAAAACCAAGAATAACCCCTTCAGCCTTTGTGTAACTGCTTTTCGTAGAATAAGTTATTTATATAACTTTCTATTTTATCCAAAATTATGGATGAAAAGCTTAAAGGAATGATTTTGAAATACGCCCTGCAGAACGCGCTTAAGTACAGCGGCAAGGCAAACATAGGGGCTGTCCTAGGAAAAGTTCTTGCTGAAAACCCTGAATTGAAGGAAAAAGCCAGGGATATAGGCAAAGAAACAGCCAAGGTAATCAAGGAAGTCAACAGCCTTTCTCAAGAAAAGCAGGGAAAAAAGCTGCAGGAATTAGCTCCTGAGCTGCTGGAAAAGAAGGCAGAATCAAAGGAAAAGGACATTTTTGAGTTTCTCAACATAAGGGAAGGGCAGAAAGTTGTGACAGCTTTTCCGCCTGAGCCCAGCAAATACCCGCACATAGGGCATGCAAAGGCAATCATTGTGAATTACGAGCTTGCAAAGCGCTACAACGGCACTTTCTACTTAAGGTTTGAGGACACTAACCCGGAGATGGTTGAAGCTGATTTCTACGATATAAATCTGGAAAATTATGTATGGCTCGGCATCAAGCCTGACAAGATTGAGTATGCATCAGACTATATGGAAGAATTATACAGGTACGCTGAAAAATTAATCAATGACAATCATGCTTATGTATGCTCATGCCCGCAGGAAACAATAAAGGAAAACAGGAAAAATGGAACAGAATGCGAGCACAGGTATATTCTGCCGGAAAAAAATTTTGAGAAATGGCAGGAGATGTTCAAAGCAAGGGCTGGAAAATACGTGTTAAGGCTTAAAGGGCACATGCAAAGCCCAAACTCAACTTTAAGGGACCCCATTATTTTCAGGATTGTTGACAAGCCGCATCCAATGAAGAAGAGGAAATACAGGCTGTGGCCTGCTTATGACTTCGAAAGCGCCATTATGGACGGCATAGAAGGGATTACTCACAGATTGAGAAGCAAGGAATTTGAATTAAGAAACGAGCTGCAAAGATTGATACAGACAATGGCAGGGTTCCGCGAAACAAAAATTTACGAGTTTGCAAGGTTCAATCTTGAGGGGGTAGAAAGCTCAGGCAGGATTATAAGGGAAAAGGTGCAGAAGAAGCAGCTTATTGGATGGGATGACCCTTCACTGACAACCTTGGTTGCTTTGCGAAGAAGGGGATTTTTGCCCGAAGCGATAAGGGAGTTTGTTCTCACGACCGGCTTGACGAAAACAGAGGCTGTGCTTACTTGGGATGATTTAATTGTACATAACAGAAGAATGCTTGATGCAAAATGCAATCGCTATTTTTTTGTTGAAAACCCAAAGGAAATAAAGATTGAGAATGCCAAAGAGCAAGTATGCGAACTTAAGCTGCACCCTGATTTTGCAGATAGGGGCACCAGAAAATTCAAGACAAAAGATGGGTTTTACGTTGCAGAAAAAGACTTCAGGGAATTTAAAGATGGAAAATTATACAGGCTGATGGACTGCCTTAATTTCACAAAAAAGAAAAACAATTTTGTTTTTGATTCCCTGGAGTATGAAAAATACAAGAAAAGCGGCGACAAAATAATACACTGGCTGCCTGTTCAAAAAGACTTGATCAAAGCGGAGATTTTGATGCCGAACAAAGAAGTGAAAAAAGGCTTGGCAGAGCCTATGGCCAAGAATTTAAAAATCGGGGAGATTGTGCAGTTCACAAGGTTTGGATTCTGCAAATTAGACGATAAAAAAAATGACAAATTGATGTTTTGGTACACGCATGGCTAAATCTGCGTTCTGATTCAAAAAATTTTGGCAAATATTGATTAGCCCGGCAATCTGCATTTGGCGCTCAGCTGCAGGCATACGCTTCAAAAACCAAAAGTTTATATATTCTTGGTATACTTAAGTATAGTTAGATATACCTCATGCATGAAGCCATAACAACGATAAAGCTGAGCAAGGGCGCTGTTGAAATTCTGAGCATGCTGAAGGTGCATCCGAGGCAGCCTTATGAGGAGGTTATTCTGAAATTTGTTTCAGGCTACAGGGAAGGAAAAAAGCCAGTCAGCCCGCCGCCTGCCCCCGGGATTATCACCACTGTAAAGCTCCGCAAAAAAACAGCCGCGCTTCTCAATAGCCTCAAAATCCACCCGAGGCAGTCATACGAGGAAGTCGTCCTGAAGATTATTTACTCAAATGAGGAAGCAAGAAAAAAGATTGGGCAGTAGAAAACTGAGTGCAGCAATATTGGCAATGCTTTTGCTAGCTGTCTTAATGCCTTCTCAAGTAAAGTCGTTCACAACCAACGGCACCCAAAAAACTTTTGATTTTGCCGTTACATCCGGAAAAAATGCCGAAATTTCCAGCGCCAGCTTCAGGAGTTATGAAATCACAGGCGACATAACAGGCATCACGAATTCGCCGAATTTCAGGACAGAGCTTGGATTCATGAGAACCCTGCATTATCTTGACGGCGAGCAATGCGAAACCGGCCTGCAATGCGTCGGCGGATTTTGCTGCAGCAGCGCATGCCGAAGCTCTGCGTGCCCGACGCAGGAGGCTGCAGCTGTTTCAGCTCCTGCAGGCGGCGGAGGCGCGGGACTTCCTTGGGCTGTGCGTTGGCGTTATGTAACTTCTTCTGACCATCCTACGATTTGGGTTATTGCCAATGCCGACGGGACTATTGCTTCAGTCTGGGAAGCCGAGGATCCGGTTCACCAAGGAGACTACCCTGAAAACCCCAGCCCGCTTGAGAGCCAAGAACTTAAGCCCGGCCAGAGAGTTTTGAGCGTAGAGCCGCCGACCATAAACGAGCTTAAAGTTTTGATGGGCGGGCTTTCAGCGGAAGACCGCAAGAATATCCTGGAGAAACTCGGAGAATATCTCAACAAACGGGGTTGGCATACTTCCTTTAAAGGCCTCAATGACATTGCCGCAGTTGCTCCCCGCTATGAACCATCCGCCCGTCAATGGGCATACCGCTTTTTTGCGGAGCATTTTCATATTGCGCCGGGAAGCGCTATTCAGATCTTCTTTAGGATTTCAGCAAAGGATAAGTTAAAAAGCGTGGCGGATTCCTCGGCCAAACTGGAGGAATACCGGACAAATCTCGCGAGCGCCAAGGTCCAACAAAATACCAGGATTTCCGGAGCAGACATCGCCGAATGGTATCTTGGTGACGGCAATGTGGAGGCCGGCGACATGGTGACGCTGGACCGGGCATCCGGCTTTATGCGAAAAGTTGTTTCGGGCGAAGATATCTTTGGTGTCATCGCCACTTCTCCCCAGCAGGTTTTAGGAAAGAAGCTTGATGATAATGATATAAGAATTTCCCTCATCGGCCGCGTGCCGGTAAAAGTCAATCTGGAAGGCGGACCGATAAAAATAGGGGATAAGATTACGTCAAGTCCGATAGCCGGAGTTGGTACGAAGGCAACGAATGATGGATATACGATTGGAACTGCGCTAGAGCCCCTTGCTTCCTGCGACAATGTATGCAAGATACTTGTCTTCGTAAACCTCGACTATTCCACGTTCAATGGCGCTGGAGGCAGCAGCCAGGCTAAAAAATTGTGTCTGGAGGAAGTATGCGTTACGAAGGAACAATTAAAGATGCTGCTTGAACGAAACGGGCTGGGGGATACATCTGATAATTTTGGAGGAATAAGGGAGGATATAAACTACCATGGGAAAGATGTTTCAGCAGAAGATTCTAAATATGTTATCAACGATATGATTGCATTTGTAGAAACATTAAAAATAAAATTTTTTAAAGACTCATCCGAAAAATGGCAAAATCAGTAATAGTCAAATCCCAGGTGAAAGCTCTTGCAAAGCTTGACGGCAAAGAGCTGAATGTTTCAGAGGAATACTACAAGGCGCTTGAAGAGAAAGCCAAAAAAATAATCGAGGAATCGTGCAAAAGGGCAAAGCTTAACTCGAGAAATACGGTCATGGCAAGGGACTTATGAATTGTAGTAGCGGCGCACGTCGACCTTCGCCCTTATTTTTTGGTCCAACGCAGTCAATCTTTGGTGCCTTTTGGATTTTTCCACCAGAAGCTCGTTCATTTTGACCTTTATGCTGTTTAAGGAATTGGTCAATTGCTGGATTTTCTCGTTGTTATCGCTTGCTATCCTGTACTTTTCCTCCCTTTCATTCATCAGTTCATGCTCAAGCGCATTTATCTGGTTTTTCAAACCCTCAGTTTCCTTGTCCTCAGGCTTGAAGAATTTGGCATATTTCCTTTCTATGTCAACAAGGCTGTCAACCTTTTTTTTCAGCTTCTCTATGTCGCTGTAGCCCAGAGTCATCCTTATGATGGATTTCCTCATTCTTTGCAGATAGCTGTCCAGCTCCTGCCTTGCCCTGCCCCTTTCGCTGTACACCCCGCTTACAACAAAGAGGTGCCTTGCCAGGTGCCTGAATGACTTTGATGATTGAACTTGCATTTTTTTAATTTGATTGTGTTAATGTCAAAAATAATAAAGTTCTAAAAAATCACTTTTTGAACATTCCAAAGAGCCCTTTTTTCTTCGGCTCCTCGTCTAGCCCAAACGGCTCTTCCAAGTCAAAATCAGGCGGCGGAACCTGCTCAATAGGCGGCATCCCGAAGTCAGGCGGTGCTGCCATTTGCGGAGCGACAGGAGGCATTGCCTGCGGCATTGAAGGCTGCGCCATCATCGGCTGCGTTCTTTGCGCAGGCTCGGGCCTTGGCTGCCATTCCATCGGCTTGAAGGGCCTTGGCTCCATAAACGGCTTTGGTTTGAACAAAGACTCTTCCCTTGGCTTTGGCATCTCATCCCTCTCTTTTGCAGGAGCAACTATTCTTTCCTTTACCATATCTACTATGCCGACCATTGCTTCTGCAATCGTCCTGTTCTGCTCAATAACCTTGTCTAATTTGGATGCAATCATCTCGTGCTTCCTGGCTTCCATCTCGTATTCCCTTTCCTCGAGCTTCATCTGCTCTGCCGCAGCGCCGAAAACCTCAAGCATGCCGCTTATTGTCTGCGTAAGCCTCTGGACAGCCTCGTGCAGCTCTTTGTTGGAAATGTCTTTCCTGCCCATTCCCTGCAGTTCCTTATTCAGCTCAGAAATATCCTTGTACGGAATAAACTCTTCTTCTGCCATTGCCATCAACCTCTTTTTTTATTAAACCAGCCCAAAAACCAAAAAGAAGAACGAATGTATTTAAAGATTTCGGATTTTTTTGAAAGTTTATTGATTGCATATCCAATGTATTGTTATAAGTTTAAATGTAATTTTTTAGTGCCTTCAGAAACTCTATAAAGAGTGTGCATCTCTATTTTAATTCCGTCTTGATAGTTTCTGCAGTTACTTGCATGTCCACTATAAAATTCAAAATAATACAGCATACCTTTTCTAACAGGATCTATTTTTGTAACTTCAAACAATTGAGTTCCTTTTGGCAGTCTCACATCATTCATATCCTTATTCAAAAATGATTTAGCTGCATCTATCAACCTTAAACTTTCTGAATCTTCAGCTTTTTGTTCCAATTTTCTAGCAGTTTGTCCCCTTATAGCCATGTCGCATCACCTTTAATTTTTTAAGAAAAATTTATAGACTAAAGGCGGCTTAAGCCACCGCAGACAGCACTAGCACTAACACAGAAAGTACAAGCATCAACTTATTGCCATGTGCCATTTTACTATGTACTGATAATTAGGTATATTTAAATGTTTTGGTTTAATTTTTTCAGCTAAGAAAGATTTAAAAAACAGGCATTATTCCAGCGGTTAATGGAAAGGAACATAGCGGAATTATTGGTGAAAGAACTGGAACATCACCCTCCTTTAACACCAAATAATTTATCAGCTCACAGGAGATACCTTATTGATTTGTTGGCTTCCACAGATGCCAAACCTTCAACAAGATTTTATGAAGAGATTAAGCCAAACGGCATCCAAATAAGAGGCAATGATGAAAACCAGGTTCATGTCCTGTCTATTGGGCGTATTTTAATAAACCCTCAAGCAAAGGACTATGAATTATCATCGATAAAATCTCTCTATGAAGCCATGGTTTCTGTCTTTGGAATATACGACTCTGATTCTTTGACTAGAAGATTAAGGATGGATAAAGGCATCGTAGAGATTATGAACAGTTCCCCTCATGAATTTTCGCTGTTGGGCAAACTTGAATCGTATGAGGACTTTTCAAGAAAAGTTATGTCTATGCCGATTTTAATGATTCCGGGCGTCCAAAACTTGCCACAAATCAAATCGTGGGAGTACCAAAATTCCATTCCCAAGGAACATCCATTTGAGAAAATAGGGGAAATGATTACTGGCTGGTATCGGCTAAAGTGAGAATGGGCATAGTGTTTTCCTGTAATGTGTAAGCACTTTTTCCAGCAGAGTCCTTACTTCTTTGATTACTGTAAAATGCCCTGCATTGATGACAATTTGCTCGGGATAGCCCCATGCCTCCCTTAATTGCTTCCCATACTTCAAAGGCACAACCTTGTCAGAAGCCGCGTTTATCATCAGAAGGTTCCTGGATTTTGATGGTTTTGCATAATTCAACGGCTCGATTTTCCTTAGCTCTTCCCTTGCTTTTTCTTTTTTAATGCCGCTTTGAATCAGGTAGTTCTTTAGCGAAGCGATACATCCGTCATCTGACTCAAAAATCATGTCTACAAGATTTCCTCCGCCCATAATAAGGCATGCACTTGTCAATCTTTCCTCAATTCCATACAAAATGCTTGCGTACATAGCTCCCTGACTGACCCCAATAATACCGATATTTTTTTCTTTGATATTATCAATTAAGCTTCTTACTTCAACAATCGCTTGGTTAAATGTGTTTTTTGACATCTCTAAATCCATTTTAACAGCGACCTTCGCGCGCCTAGAGCAATTAAACGGGGTTTCAACTTCATATGCACTTATTCCGTTTGCAGCCAGATAGGTAGCCACTATCTGTGCCGCGTTCAAGCCGGAACTTTTTTGAGGGGTGGCAAAGCCGGAAGCCCTGTTCGGCAAAACTATGACAGCGGATTTCTCAGAAGCTGGGTAGTACCTTACTATGCCTGCATTATTTTCTTGGTGTTCCGTAGTTATTGGAGATTGATAAGTAATTTCATAAACTTCTAAATCTGCTCGTTTAATTCCCAATACAAGCCTCTCCAACAAGGAGATTCCAGCATTAGACAAAGAGTCAACTAACTTATTTCTGCTTATTGGGTGTTTGCCTAACTGAATCGGCTTTCTGCTTTCTAATCGTATAGGAGTGTATTCAAATACCATTTTCTTTCTCTCTAGAATTCGTCTAGAGGTAAAAACCTCTTTTAAAATTTATTCAAAACTCCCTTAAAAACTTCACCAGTTCATTCGCCTTCTCGAAATCCATAAACTCGTCTTGTGTCAGCGAGGGGATGTTCTTCGGCTTTTTCTTCTGGAATATAACAAGGTTGTCAGCGTCCAATAATTTTGACAAAGACTGCATCTGGGGGTTGACATTGTCGCCTATCTCGGTAAAAACCAGCTCTTTCTCCTTTCTTGCAATTATGTCAAAAGGCGTTTTCTTTGTTTCGGCGGCATTAAACCCGAGCTCGACGTATTTCCTTGAAACTTCAGTCTCAAATTTGCTTTCAGGCTGCTTATTCTGCATGAAAATGTCAACCTCGCTGAAGATTTCCCCGCCGAACAGCTCGTACATCTTCATCGCCTTGTTGATAGTGACCTCGGAATTCTCATTCTCATATTTTATCACCATCCTGCTTGTCACCCCAAGTTTCTTGGACAGCGCATTGAGCGAATATCCCAACCCCTCCCTCTTCTCTTTCAGCTTTTTTCCCACAACAGAGGCAGTCAATCCCGCCTGGCTTCTTCTTACAAACGGGAACTTGTTGTTGACGCAGTTCAAAAATGTGCTGAAATTCAGCGTGTAAATGCCAAATCTCGAGTAAACAATATTGTCCTCAAGCCTGTTCCCGGCCTTCTCTGCTATTATCAGCGGCGATGCATTTGCGTAAGACGCAATTGCAGCCATCTCTTCGGTGTACTGCCTGCTTACGGAGTTTGCATCCTCAAGAACTTTAATCAGCAGAATCTGCTCGTTTCTTCTCGCAAGCGCGTCAAAGCATGTCCTTGTCAGGTTTTTTATAGTAAAGCCTTTCTTCAGCAAAAATATGCTGAGCTTTTCAAGCAATTCCTGTTTCATATCAAAAACAGAAAAGATGCATGTTTAAAAATGTTTTTATTGAATTTATTACAGGAGGTGTTGTATCTATTGCTAAGGCTATTGCAGATAAAAGTATAAAAAATAATAAATTGATAAGCATTAAGGTTCCAATATTATTAATTATTTTTTTTATTAGCTCTGTCATTTTTTTCTTTAATTTCTTTTAGAATAACATTCCCTCCAGTATCTTCAACAAATCTTAGTTTTGTTTTTGGTTTCCAGCCTTTTGCCTCAGCTAAATCCTTGGGAATTGTTACTCTGTATTGTCCCTTATAAGCAACTACTTTCATTTTAGTACTAATATATTACTATATTAATATAGGAATAGTACTACTAGTTTATAAATATTTCGAAAATATGTTAACCCAAACAGAATTTGAGTTAATTCAAATGTAAATATTTTTATAGTAGTTCTAATGAACTAAAAAAATGGAATTAAAGAGGATTATTTTTGTTGCATTTATTTTCTTGTTTCTCCAGTCTTCTAGTAGCTTTGCAACTGTAGTCCCACAGATTAAAGACTTTGCAATTTATGCGGATACGGGCGCATGGCAGCCAAGTATAGTTGCGTTTGAGAACTTCTTGACGTGGAAAAACGTGACTTGGCAGGAAATTGATGCAGGGACAGTCAACCAATACAATCTTTCCATGTATTACAAAGGTATATGGATGCCTGGAGGATGGGCATGGAATTACAAGAAAAGCATAACAGATGCAGGCGATGCTCACATCCGTGAGCTTGTAAGTCTTGGTGGGGTTTATATGGGCGCTTCAGCTGGCGCTTACTATGCGTGCGACAGAATAAAATGGGAGGGAAAAGAGTATCCCTATACTCTTGATTTATTTAAGGGAATATGCATAGGTCCTATTGATGAAATCGCTCCTTGGCCTAATTATGTGATGACTACAATGAACATAAACCAGCCGCATACAGCAAATGTTTTTGAACCATCTCAAAGAGATGTTCTCTATTATGGTGAACCTTACTTTGTGCCTGATGCGGGTCAGGAAATGCTATCTATGGCAAATTATATAGTGCCTGCAAATCCTAGTGCCCACAACCAGCCAGGGATTATCTCATTTAATTATGGCAATGGCCGCGTTGTTTTACTAGGACCACATCTTGAAATTGATGAGGATAGCGACAGAGACGGAACAGATTTTGCAGACGAGTTATCTGATGGTCCAGACAGCTCAGACTGGCCTTTCCTTTGGACAGCATTGGACTGGGCTCTTAAACATACCATAACGCAGGCACCTGCAGATAATGTGCATATAAATGACACCACAGCACCAACAATCAACTCAATTAATGATTCTCCAGATCCTGTAATAAAACCAAATAATATCACATTTGATGCTGATGTGACAGATAATTTTGGTGTCAAGAAGGTTGAAGTGGAGTTTGATGGTATTTACCATGATATGGTACAAAATATCGCACCTGCCCAAAGCCAGATTTTCTTTGACGGCTTTGAATCCGGAAGTTTTGGACCAAAATGGAAATCTTTCTGTAGAACTGGCGGGTGTGCAAATAACTGGAATGTTGCAACCACCAATCCATATCAGGGAACATACCATGCCCAAGTAAAGCAACCCGGCGTAAGCAAGAATGCTACTCTTCAATTCAATTTCAGCACAGAGGGTTACCTTGACATTACTCTGCGATACTACCGTAGGCTGGTTGGGTTGGATACAGCTGACAGCTATTATGCAGAATGGTTTAATGGCATTACATGGAAGTCATTGGAAGCAAAGCTGGATGGCGGTGGCTCAGAAAATAATGCCGCATATTTATACAAATCTTTTAATCTGGACTCAAGTGCAAATGACAATCCAAACTTCCTGGTTCGCTTTAATTGCGAAGCAGGCGCTGTCAGCGAGTTCTGCCGCCTCGATAACTTTGAACTGCTTGGAACTAGCTTTACAAATAAATGGCAATATACGCAGAGCAGTAGCGGCATTTCTATTGGGATTCACAACTATAAAGTGCATGTAACAGACTTTTCCAACGACACAGTTGTAAGCGTAACAGAAACGTTCACTGTGCAGTAAGCTTGCTTTCTGTATTCTTAATTTGTTTAAGCAAAAAACAAAATATATATACCAATTGCAAAATCATGGTAATATGCGAATAACAATCTCGGGAAAGGCAGGCTCCGGTAAAAGCACTGTGGCAAAGCTTTTGTCTGAAATGCTCAGGCTTAGGCATTACTCAATAGGCGACTTGATGCGCGCAATGGCAGTTGAAAAAGGAATGCGTTTGCTTGAGCTTAACAGACTGGCTGAGAAAGATAAAAGCATAGATTTTGAGCTTGACAGGAAATTAAAGGAATTAGGCAAAACAAAAAATAAGTTTGTTGTAGATGGAAGATTAACTGCTTTTTTCATTCCTGATGCTGAAGTGAGGGTTTTTCTCAAAACAGACGACAAAGTCAGGGCTGAAAGGATTTTAAAGGACAAACGGCAGCACGAAAAGGGCAAAAGCCTGAAAGACATCATAGCCAGCATCAGGAATAGGGAGGAAAGCGAGAAAAAGAGGTACAAAAAGTATTATCGGGTTGACTACACTGACAAGAGGTTATACAATTTTGTGATTGACACAACAAAGCTGGCTCCGGATGATATTGTTGAAAGAATAATTGGGTTTGTGAAATCAAAGCAGAAACGTTTATAAATTATCCCAGAGTTCTGAAATTTGTGGCAATTGTAAAAAAGCATGATTTTGTGGAAATTGAGTACACTGGGAGTATCAAGGAAGGCAACGCAGTATTTGACACAACTGACGAAAAAGTGGCAAGGGAAAATGATGTTTACAGCAAAGGCGCGGAATACTCTCCGGTGGTCATCTGCGTTGGCGAAAACAGCATTTTAAAAGGGCTTGAAGACCAGATGATTGGAAAGGAAACAGAGAAAGAGCATACATTTGAGATTGGCTCTGAAAATGCCTTTGGCAGAAAAGATGCAAAGCTGATACGGATGATTTCCATGGGCAAGTTCAGGCAGCAGAGAATACAGCCCGTGCCTGGGCTGCAGCTGAATATTGACGGCGTTTTTGGAATTGTCAAGACAGTCAGCGGAGGCAGGTGCTTAGTCGATTTCAACCACCCTCTTTCTGGCAAGGACCTTGTTTATAAAGTGAATATAAACAGGATAATTTCTGATGACAGGGAAAAGCTGGCCTCGCTGCTTAAAACCCATATAGGCGTTAAGGATGCGGAAATAGAATTGAAAGAGGGCAATGCTGAAATAAAATTAAAATATCCAATTCCGAAACATGCTGAGGAAGAGTTCAAAAAGATTGCAGGCAGGATAATTCCGGGCATTAAAGGCGTCAGTTTTACTATTGCGGAAGGAAAAAAATAAATAAATTTAAATAGTAGTTAAAACCATTTTCAGTCAAATGAGGGTGAGTTTGTGGCAACAATAATTGAACAGGCTATCGAGGCTGAGTTGAACGACAATCCAAAGCTGCTTTCTATAGACAGGAAGGATATTCGGCAGGACAAGGAAGCAAAGGACATTGATGCCGAGCTTGAGCAGCTGCTGGCGCGCCAAAGGGCGACCATAAAGGTTGTAGGCTGCGGCGGCGGCGGCAATAACACCATTAACAGGATGACCGAGGTTGGAATTATAGGAGTGGACACAATTGCCATCAACACAGACGCGCAGGATTTGCTTTATACTACTGCAAACAGGAAGATACTGATTGGAAGGGAGCTCACAAAAGGGCTTGGAGCCGGCTCTGAGCCGAGGCTTGGGGAGGAGGCTGCCCGCGAGCAGGAATCCGAAATCAAAAAGTCCTTGCAGGGCTGCGACATGGTTTTTGTAACATGCGGATTGGGAGGCGGCACAGGAACAGGCTCTGCGCCTGTTGTTGCAGATGTTGCAAAAAAGCTTGGTACATTGGTTGTTGGAGTGGTTACAATGCCTTTCTCGATGGAAGGGCACAGGAGATATGAAAACGCCGTTGTTGGGCTGGAGAAGCTTGAGCAGGTTGTAGACACATTGATTGTGATTCCAAATGACAAGCTGCTTGAGCTTGCGCCGGATCTTCCATTGCACACAGCTTTCAAGGTTGCTGATGAAATCCTGACAAATGCCGTGAAGGGCATTGCAGAGCTTGTGACAAAAGCCGGGCTTGTGAATCTTGATTTTGCAGACATAAGGGCTGTTATGAAAGGCGGCGGGGTTGCCTTGATAGGGGTTGGGGAATCTGACACCGAAAACAGGGCTGTAGAGGCTGTTGAAAAAGCCATCAACAACCCATTGCTTGATGTGGATATTTCAGGCGCTAATGGGGCTTTAATTAATGTAATCGGAGGGGAAGACATGACGCTTGATGAAGCAAGAAAAGTGGTCGAGACAATAACAGAAAAGCTTGACGAGGATGCGAGGGTTATCTGGGGAGCGCAGATCTACAAGGACATGGAAAAGACCATAAGGACAATGCTCATCGTAACTGGGGTTAAATCATCCCAAATATTCGGCTCAAGCAAGAAAGCCTCTGAAAAGAAAAAGAAGGAAATCGAGCAGCATCTTGGAATTGAGTTTCTGGATTAGATAGATTTATAAAAGATTTCTGAATCAATTAAGTAATTTTAATAAAACATTATTGCAATAAACATTAAAAATCCATTCAACGTCTCAAATAAATTTGCGCCGAGGGGAAGAACTTATTAAAGCAACCTTACTTGCTGAATGCCGAGGCGCACAAGATAATGTCCGAAGGACGGATTGAACTTATAATAATTTATAGAAATATCAAAAATCAAATCAAAAATGGAACAAACAGAAGGTGCTAATTCGTGGAAATATAAGATAAAATCCTTCATCGGCGAATGCCTTAGAGTCCTAAAAATCACAAAAAAGCCCGACTCAATTGAATTCAAGACAATAGTTAAAGTTAGCGGGCTTGGTATTTTAATAATAGGCTTGATTGGGTTTGTGGTGCAGATGATTAAGCTGCTGTTTTTTTGAATTTCCCGCAAACTTTATAAAGAGGCGCTTTTACCAATGTATATTCTAGGTTTTCTATCTTAAATTTAAAGCCTAGTTCGGGTACTAACATGTCAAGGGAAGACGAGACGATATTTGCATTGCGGACAACCGCCAACAGGGAAGACCAAGTGATGGACTTTGTTACCAGCAATGCCATTAAAAAAAAGATTGAGGTTTACTCTGTAATAAAGCCGCATGGCATGCGCGGCTACATATTCGTGGAAGCTGCCACAAGAACAGATGCAGAGCAGGCAGCTTTCAATATACCTTATGCAAGGGGGATCCTGCCGCAGCCTGTGAAATACTCTGAAATCGAGCACATGCTCGAGCAGGTAAAGCACGATATGAACATACAGAAGAGCGACATTGTTGAAATCATCTCAGGCCCGTTCAAGAGGGAAAATGCAAAAGTCACAAGGATTGACAAGACAAAGGAAGAGGTTGTTGTTGAATTGCTTGAAGCCGCTGTCCCAATCCCCATAACAGTCAAGATGGACGCTGTGAAGGTCATTAGAAGGGATACGGACACTCCAGAAACAAAAAAGGAAGAGGATAGTGGGGAAGAAGAAGGGTTGTAAAGGTTCAACCGTCCCGTCAGTTGACGACGGAAAACTTTTTAGAAAAAAGTTTTATCAAAAATTGTGCCATCTCCGATGGCACGAAATATAGATAAATAGGCGAGGCGGAGCGACTGGCAACCGAGCGACGCCGAGCACAATATATTGTCGCGAAGCGACGGATTTAATTAAGAGTATAATAACAACAAATAATCCAATAAAAAATGTCCAAAGAAAAAGTAGAAGTCTTGGTTGAAGGCGGAAAAGCCACTGCAGCGCCTCCGCTAGGGCCGGCTCTTGGGCCTATGGGCGTCAACATAGGACAGGTTGTAAGTGACATCAATAAAAAGACTTCTTCATTTCAGGGAATGCAGGTGCCTGTCAAAATTTTCATAGACAAGGAAACCAAGCAGTACGAGATTATAATTGGCACTCCCCCAGCCTCAGGCTTGATTAAGAAGGAAGCCAACCTTGAGAAAGGCTCGGGCAAGGCAAAGCACGAAATGGTCGCTGACATTCTTATTGAGCAAGTCATTAAAATAGCAAAGATGAAAGAAACCGCCACTTTAGGCAAGTCATTGAAGGAAAAAGTCAAGGAAATCATTGGAACGTGCCAATCAATGGGAATTCTTGTTGAAGGCAAGCATGCAAAAGAAACATTAAGGGATGTTGAAGCCGGCAAATTTGACGATGAGATAAGGCTTGAAAAGACAGAGCTGACTGCAGAGGATCTTGCAAGGCTTGAAGAAGAGAAAAAGAGATTGGCGGAAGAGTCTGCAAAGAGGAAGGCGGAATTCGAGAAGATTGCAAAGGATATCATTGCGCAGATGGCTGGCAAGCCTCGTGGCGAAATCAAGGCAAAGCTTGTATTGTCCGGAATCCCGGACGACATGATAAAGGAACTGCTGCCTGTCGAGGGAGCGGCTGCAGCGCCTGGAGCAGCTCCGGGAGCAGCGCCAGCGGCTGGAGCGGCAGCGCCAGCAGCAGAAGCCAAGAAGGAATCTCCAAAGAAGGAAGAGAGGAAGAAATAAGCTTGTTCTTTTTGTTTTTGAAAAAGTATTTAAAGATGGATTTTGAATTAGTCCTTGAATGGCATTAACGGCACCTCTTGGTCTCTTAAATTCTGGAAGTATTATTTTTGTAGGTGTTGTAGTTACTATAAATAGCTATTGTGATTTTGGTGTATAGGTATAATTCAAGGCGCGGCGCATTCTGGGGCGAAAGCGAGGAAAAAGAAGTGGAATCCGAAGCTGGAATGTGGTCTATCCGGAAAAAATTCAGGCGTGCCCTAAAATTAACCAAAAGGGGGGCAAAAAGTGTCCATGCGCTATACAGCTTGATTCGGCAAAGAACAAAGCAGCAGGGAAATGCATCTGAAACAGAAATAAGGGAAGACAAAGCTGCCGAACTCAGCGGTAAAGCTGCCGAAAAAGTGGAGGAATCTGCAGAGGCATTGGAGGCTATAGAGGGCAGGGCAACAGGCTTGATTGCAGGATTAAGGGTTGTCGAGCAGGCAATAGAAAAATATGTTCAAAGAGAAACTGGCGAGGATGCAAAACAAGAGAAAGAGGAATCCTACCTAAATGGGCTTTCCGAGGAGATAAGGGAATTGACTAATTTCAGCAGCATCGATGAAAGGGTTTTGATTCAATTGCAGAATTTCTTGCAAAATGTAAATGGGTATTTGCAAGCCGAGATTGCCATCGAAGAGGAAAAAGAGGCAGATATGCAAGAAGTCATTTCCAAGATTAAGCTGGCTGTTGATGAGATGAAAAAAGTTTTAGGCGAAGCAAAAGCAGGAATCGGAATATTCAAAAGAATTGAAAAAAAAGTAAGGGCAGATTATTCAGGTGCTTTGAAGCAATTGAGAAAGGCTATACTATTAAAATATGAAACTCTCCCGATTCCATTTCATTTCATCGGTAGTTTCTTGTCCGTAAATTGAATTGATTTGATGCCTTTGAAGCATAGGCTTCTTGAAGCT
>JAGVXR010000016.1 GCA_018303645.1 Candidatus Woesearchaeota archaeon | reverse complement strand
TGACGTCTATTGGCGTCTTTAATTTCACTTTGTATGCTACTGACATAAATAATAATGTTAGGCAGAATTCTACGCTTATTGTTGTAGCTGACAGGACTGCTCCCGTTGTGAATACAACATTTAATACAACCAGCCCTACTTTTGATGGTGTTATAAACTTCAGCGGGAATATAACTGATGCTTTAGGGTTAATAAGCGCAAACATAACATACAACATGAGCGGTTCTGTAACTAAGGCTAACTACACTATAAGCGGGACATCTGCAAGCATCTATAATGTGACTGCAATAACTGGTTGTGTTGAGACTTGTGTCATAAACTTTACTATGTATGCCACTGACACAAGCAATAATGTGAAGCAGAATTCTACGCTGATAACAGTTGCTGACAGGACTGCTCCCGTTGTGAATACAAGCTTAAACAAGTCATTGACAGGCATATTCCAAAATGATGTGATTAACTTGACTGCGAACGCCACTGACTTGGCTGGATTGGATACAGGGCAGATTATTGTTAATGATACTGGATTTACAAGATACTTTAACTTCAGCTTAAGCGGAACAACAGCTCAGTTCTCGCAGAATATAACTGTGAGCTGTGCAGCAGGATGTGTAATAAACTTTACTGCAAGAGTAAATGACACAAGTGGAAACTACAAAACCAATGACACAATAATTACTGTTGCTGCTTCAAACCAAGCCCCTGTCATAAAGCTAAACAATGCATCGGCATTCTTTGTAGACCCATTGGCTGGCGGCTCATCAGTAATCCTGATATCATTTAACGTTACAGACGCCCAAGGCATAAGCGACATAAATGCAAGCAAAGCAATAGTTAATTTGACCCTTGGCGGCGCTGGCGGGCAGTCCAGGTTTAACATTTCAGATCAAGGCGGAGAGTTCGGCACTTGCGGAAACCATACAGAGCCAGGTCCTGGAGCAGAGCCTGCAAGGATCATAATCAACTGCACTGTTGTAATGAGGTATTACGATAATGCGAGCTCAAACTGGGTTATAAATGTAAGGATACAGGACTTGTCAGGAGCAATCGGAAGAAATGACACTATAAGATTTACTTACAATCCGTCGGCAGCCTTCTCCATTGTTGCCAAAGATGTAAATGAAGGCGCTAACCTGAACTTCACAAGCCTTAATCTTAACGAACAGAACAAGCCGACAAAGGCGCCAATATTAATAAATAACACAGGCAACGTAGACTTTGAGCAAATCAACATAACAGGCGCTCCGCTCATTGGAGTGCAGATTCCAAGCGAGATGCTTGGGGCAGGCAACTTTACCATTAATATAACTAATGCTACTGCAGGAGCCGGAATGCCATTGAGCAATCGTGCACAATCAATAGGCAATGAAATCTTCCTGCACGGCCCAGGGGCTTCAGGGGATGCAGTGCCTTACAGCGGGATTACAATAACCAAAGGAAACCTGTCATTGTACTTCTGGGTGGATATCCCTGCAAGCGGATTGAGCGCGCAGGCTTACAACAACACCTGGAATTTGACTCTTGTGGATTTGTCATAAACAGATAAAAAGGAATCAATGTTATTGCCAACCACAAAAATAATTAGGTCTTGTTGTGGTTGGCAAGATATGTCGGAAATTTTTATTATACATCAAAAATTGCAAAAATTTCCGAGCATGCTCAAAAACCAACAAGGTTAATTATAATTGTGTTGGTTTTTGACAGCCGACAACAAACAATTTATATATTTAATTACTTTGTTGTTTGGCTATAAATGAAAAAATTATTAAAAATTTTGTTTGCAATAGAATTCATTTTGATATTGGTGATTATCGCATTAAGCCTTATTGGCAAGCCTGCAACTACAGCTTATGCTGTTAAAGAAAATCCAAATATAGGAGAGATTAAGTTTAAGGTATTGACAAAGGCTGTTTGCGAGGAAAAAAGCAATCATGTGTTTTGCCGTGACGAGTTGTTTGTAAAATGCGATGGCAAAGAATACCTTGTAAGCAATGAGCCATTGAATGATATGCTTGAATGCAATGGCATCAAAATAAATTTATCAGACATCAAGGCAAATGGCGATACGGAATTTAAAAAGGGATGGATTGACCCCAGGAATAATCCATAAAAAAGTATCGAAATTGGAGATTTCAAAAATGTTTAGGCATATTTCACCCTTAAAAATGAAGCTTATAATTTTTATTTTTTTAATTGCAGTGTCAAGCTTAAATGCAAAAGCCTTGGCTGTTGCATCGGACTATTTGGAAGGCAACATATTGGCGTTAATGGAGGGCAGTTCGAGGATTTACAGCATAAGGCTGCAAAACCCGGACTCTTATGAAGCAAGGTTCAAGGTTGACTATGACAGGCAATTCATGAAGGCAATGGGCTTCGAGGAAGAGTATGTACTGCCGCCCCAATCAACCGCAAGAATAGAGTTCAATGTAACAGCCCCAAAGTATGATGAGAAAGACAACCTGTTTGCTGTAAGCTACACAGTCCACCAGCTAAGCGGCGGAAGCGGAGGCACGTTTTTCCTTACAAAGATAAGCAAAAACTTCAAGCTGAAAGTGGAAAAAAAACCTGATGAAAATCCAGGCAAACTTGAGGTTAAGCATGATTATAAATTTTTTGCCAATTATAATTATGCAGTTTATGCAATAGCAATATTGGCATTTTTGCTGTATATTTTAGGAAGAGGCTTGCTAAAAAAAACAAAACATAGAAAGGATTTGTCAAAAACCATCCATCAGAGATGAGTGGCATGATTACATTAGGATAAACATAGCGTGGTTTTGGACACCACAAAATTTCACTTACTGATGGGTAATTTTTGAGCATCGCGAAAATCATAGATTTTCGGGATCCTGAAAATGCATAGCATTTTCCTGACATCCAAATCCCATGCAATGTTTAGCTATAAGTAAACCACTTATGAAACATAAGTGGAATTTTGATGTTATAAAAAATAGAAAAATAATTAAATAAGGAGTTGGATAGCTGCTCTTATGAAAAAAATAAGGATATTGCTGTCGTTTGCCTTGGCAATAGCGGTTTGCGCTACTGTCGCTTATGCCCAAAGCAGCGTAGGTGTTGGGCTGCAAATAAGGGACTTTAGCCCTCCTGCAATCAATTTTCTCGGGCTGATGAACAACAGCGGCTTTAATTTCGGAAATTTCTCATTTTTCTATAATGTAAGCGATGAAAGCAGCTTAAGCCACTGCTTTCTGGTGATGGACCATAGGAGCAACATAACCAATGAGTCTGCCACGACAAATGCAACATTAAGCTTTAATTTAAATAACTTGCCAGTAGGGCGCTATAATTTCAGCATTAACTGCACAGACAGCTTTGGTTTTATCGGCAGCGCGCAAACTTTTTCCATCACAGTCAATTCTATGAAAAAGTTTAACGGGACTACGACAAATCTTTCTTCAGTTGACACCAGAAACATAACCCACTTTGTTGCTGAGGTGCCGTCTTACGGCAAGATTAACTTCAGCGACTATACGGATTTAAGCCAGGGCTTGGACTTGGACAGCTTTGTAAATATATCTTTCAACAAAATCGAGCTTGATTCAAACGTACTTTCTGCCTTAAACAAGTCTGCAACTCTGCAGCTAGTCGGGCTTGCCTTTTCTAATCCAAGAATTTTGTTTAACGGCGTTGTTTGCCCTGAAAGCATATGCAGGAAAATTTCTTATGATGCCTCTAATGGCGTATTAACATTTAATGTAAGCCATTGGACATCTTACGAAGCAGAAGAAACTCCAGGAGGGGGAGGTGGGGATACAGGAGGGGGCACCTCTGACGGCGGTGGAGGCGGCTCTTCTGGAGGCGGCGGAGGCGGAGGTGCGCCGGCTAATCCCATCAGTACAGATTTTACGATAGATAAGCTTACTCTTAAAATTGTGCTTAAGCAAGGGCAGACAAAAACAGAAAGGATTAGCGTTAAAAATATAGGAACCTCCATATTTGAGGTAAAGGCTGACTTGAGCACTATTGAGAAATTTAGGGTTCCCCCGTATGAAAATGAAGTAGCGCATATATTGAACCCTGATGAGGAGAAAACCATCGAGCTTGCATTTAAAGCGCTTGAAAACGAAAAGCCGGATATTTACCCATCAGAAATCGTGCTTAACAGCCCTTCTGTAGAAAAAAGAATTACCACTATAGTGGAGGTTGATTCGGCAGAGCCGCTGTTCGATGTTGATGTCGAAGTTTTATCACAGTCTAAAAAAGTGTTTCCAGGAGATGAGATACTGCTGGAGGTTAATCTTTTCAATGTAAGGGGCTTCGGCAGGGTTGATGTTGCAGTTGAATACATGATAAAGGACTTGAAGGGAAACTTGATAGCGAGCGAGCACGAGACTTTGGCTGTCGAAACCCAGTCAAAGTTCACAAGGGCGTTAACCATACCAAGCGACTTGCTGCCAGGAACCTATGTAGCATTCGCAAGGGTTAATTATGCAGACTCTGTGGGAACAAGCTCTGACTTGTTTGAGGTTACGGCAAAGTCGATAAGGCTGCTTCCGATACAAATCCAGGGTTATAAATCAATTTTATTGTTTGGAGCTGCAATTTTAGTTGTCGGACTCCTTTTGTTTTCAGCCTACCGATTTGGATACTTTAGGAAGAGGGCGCCAAAGACAAAAGTCGAGGAAGTAAAGCAGTTAAAGGGGGAGGAAAAGGCGCAAAAATTAAGAAAGGAGCTTGAAGCAGTGGAAAGCGCTTACAAATCAGGATTTATTTCCGGGGAAAGCTACCAAAAGGACAAAAAGAGGATTGAGGATAAGTTAAAAATCCTGAAATAGAAATTTAATTTAGTAAGATAAAAAATTAAAGAATAATGCATTGTTGATTATTTTCATGATTATCAAGCTTAAGTGGTTGGTTGTAATTCAGGCTATAATCATAGCGGCGCTTCTTTCAGCTGTTATAAATTCTTATTTGAGCAAAACCAGAATAGAAAATAAAGCTAAAGAGGGGCTTTTGTCGTCAAGGGTTTATTCAGGATTGCTTGAGCCCAAAAGCTTCCTGCTAATTAATTTTGCTCCATTAAAGGAGAATGTCAAAAATTACATCACAAAAAACAACATTAACGCTTCTGTATATGTTGAGAATCTGCGAAATGGCGCTTTTATGGGCATAGGTGAAAAAACAGGATTTTTCCCGTCGAGCCTGAACAAGCTGCCAGTTGCAATAATTATAATGAAAAAAATAGAGATGGGCGAGCTGAGCTTGGACACAAGGATTGAAATCACTGACTTTGACAGGACTGATACTTCAGGCGAGCTTTACAAGACGAAAGAAAAAGAAATAACTGTGGAGGCTGCGCTTGAAAAGCTTTTGAAAGAGTCTGATAATACTGCCTTGAGGATTTTGCTCAGGCAGGTTGACTTGGAAGACTTGCAGCTTTTACTGGATTACTATGGGCTGGACATAAGTGTTGACCTCCAAAATAAGCAAAGGCTAAAGCAGCCGGATTTTATAACTCCAAAGGCAATATCCACCCTTTATTTGAGCCTTTACTTCTCTACGGTGCTTGAGCCGAAAAATTCAGAGTATCTGCTGTTGCTGCTTGCCGAAAGCGAAGTTGACATTAATAGAATAGCAAACCTTCCTGAAAATATTAAAGTTGCGCACAAGTTCGGAGAAAATTATTATGGAAATAACATGTTTTTTCATGACTGCGGAATAATATATATTGATGAGTCAAGGATACTCTACTGCATTATGACAAAAGACTTAAGCGTGGAAGAGGCTACTGAAACAATAGGAACTATTGTGAATCAAATCTACCATTATGTTAAGGATACAAAAGCGAGATTAGAAGCTTATACTCACGGACAAAAATAATTGAACAATTGTTGCCCGTTCGTAATAAGTAAAGGCAATAATTTATGCTCAATTATTTGTTGCCTTTACTATATAAGAAACAAAGCTAGTCTTAGCTAAACCAAAAATTCTTAAATTAGCTTAGATTTCCACAGGCATGAAAAAGGCATTGATTTTGCTGGTTATATTGGGCTTATTGTTAATTCCAAATGTTCTTGCAAAGCAGGGGCACATGAAGCTATTGGCTGTCAAGGAGACAGAAAACGGCTATGAAGGCGGAATTGCAGACTTGTACCTGGAAATAAAGCCTGGCTCTGGCAGGGTTTTTCTTGAGACATTTCCATTGACAAGGACTGACACCCAGATGTCCACAAGGTTTGCAAAAGCCATTGCATGCGATATTATTGAGAAAGACTGCGATGACACTGACTTTTTCTACACAATAACAGCTGATTCTGCGATTATAGCAGGGCCAAGCGCAGGCGCATCAATCGCAGTGCTTACAGTGGCGATGCTTGATGACCTTAAGCTGAATGAAGATTATGCAATAACCGGAACAATAAATTCAGGCGGCTTAATCGGGCCTGTAGGCGGCTTAAAGGCAAAGGTTGAGGCAGCCAAAAAAGCAGGATTGAAGAAGGCATTCATACCTGCCGGAGAGATGATTGTAAGGGTGGACAACTCTACAGTGAGCCTTGAAAACCTTTCAAAAGAGCTCGGCATAGGAATTATTGAAGCATCAACATTAAGCGAGGCTGTAAAGGAATTCACAGGAAAAGAGATTAAGCAGAAATTCAAAGCAATAGAAATAAGTGAAGAATACAAAAGCACAATGAAGTCGCTTGCAAAAAACTTGTGCGACAGAAGCAACAAGCTCAGGGCTGAAACAAGAAGCCTGGATTTCTCACTCAACGTAACCTCAATAAGGGAGAATGCCCAGAATCTGACAGGCAAGGGAAAAGAGGCTTTTGAAAAGAGCGTATTCTACAGCTCTGCAAGCTATTGCTTCGGGGCAAATGTGGAATACTCGACTTTGCTGGTTTTGTCAAAAAATTTGTCAAAGGATGATGCAGTAAAAGAGGCTGAAAGGCTAAAGAAAGATATCAATGATTTCCACAATAAAATGGAAGGCATTGGCAAAAAGACAATCACGGATTTGGAAGCATATATTGTAATTAAGGAAAGGCTTGAGGAAGCCTATGACTCAGCAGAGCAGGCGCTGGAAATACTAAACAGGACAAACAAGACAGAGAGGGCTGCAAGGACATTGGCTTATGCTGATGAAAGAATCAACTCGGCGCATTCATGGGCAACCTTCATGGGCAAAAATGGGAAGGTGTTCAACTTAAACAAGGATGTCCTGAAAAAATCGTGCCAGAATAAAATAAGCGAAGCTGATGAAAGGCAGCAGTATGTTGAATTATATTTCCCAGGGACGCTTGACAGCATAAAAAAAAGCATAGGCAACGCAAATGAGGAGCTTGAAAAAGGCAACTATGAGCTTTGCCTTTCAACAGCAAGCAGGGCAAAGGCTGATGTAGACATCATACTGAGCGTATTCGGGGTTGACAATTCGCAATACAAAAATATAGTTGAAAGGAAGCTGGAGATAGTAAAAAACAACATTGCAAGGGAGTCTGCAAAAGGCATTTTTCCCATTTTGGGCTACAGCTATTATGAATACGCAAATTCATTGAAAGACTCTGATTTGTTTTCAGCTTTGCTTTATTCTGAATATGCATTGGAGCTCGGCAACCTTGATATTTATTTCAGGGAAAGCAATGGCAAAAAGAAAAGCATAGACATTGACGGTAAACTGCTTGGAGCGCTTTTAATCGGGGTTTTAATAGGCTTTGCTGCAGCTTCCCTTGCCATAAACAAAACAAAGACTGGGAAAGTAAGGAAAGGCAGAAAAAGATGATGAGCATAAACCCGCACAGAACAAATTGCTTTGCTCTGCCGGGAAAAAAGAGGTGATAGATTACCACTATAGAAGTGATATCATCACTATGAAATGGTTTGTTCTTATTATCACTTTAAAATGAATAAACTTATATATAAACTTTTCTATTTGGAAAGGGCTTTGGGAATTTTTTTCCTGGCAGCGGCTGTTTTATTGGCGGGATGCAGCCAGAATATCACAGGCAAAGCTGCAGTGGCTTATGAAACTGCGAAAAGCCCTGAAGTTTATTTTTGCCCGGGAGACGATTGCGGCAAGGCTCTTGAAAGGCATATAAGCTCGGCTAATTTCTCTGTTCACTGCGCCCTGTATGACCTGGACCTGAAAGGAGTGATAGGCTCGCTTGCAAAAAAAAGCAGGACTGCTGATGTTAAGCTTGTAATGGACAGCTCGAACTATGAAGGGCAGGTAAAAGGCAATGTAAAGCTCGACGATGACAGGCAGCTCATGCACAACAAGTTCTGCGTAATTGACAATGGCGTTGTGATAACCGGCTCTTTCAACCCCACCAGCAACGATAATTACAACAACAACAATAACATGCTTGTTGTTTACTCAAGAATACTGGCAAAAAATTATGAAGGCGAGTTTGAGGAATTGTGGAACGGAAATTTTGGGAAAGGCGGAAATACAGATAACCCCAGATTATACGTCAATGACATAGAAATAGAGAATTATTTCTGCCCTGAGGACAACTGCGCTTCCCGTGTTATCGACCTGATTGAAAATGCCAAAAGCAGCGTTTATTTCATGGCATTCAGCTTTACAAACGAGGAAATTGCTGATGCGCTAATCAAGAAAAATGCCGATGTAAGGGGGATTTTTGACGCCCAGCAGTCGTCAAGCAAATTCTCGCAGCTTAAAAGGCTGCAGGAACTCGGAGTCAATGCAAAAAAAGACTCTAACAAATACAAGATGCACCACAAGGTTTTCATCATAGACAATGAGACTGTTGCAACAGGAAGCTTTAACCCATCATTAAGCGCAGACACAAGAAATGATGAAAATTTACTGATTGTGCATGACAAAAAAATTGCCGATAACTTTTTGAGAGAGTTTGACAGCCTGTGGCGGTGAAGATGGGGTACCAACAGAAAATTTTTTAAATAAGCTTCTAAATGATTTGATTTATGCCCAAAGAAGAGGAAAATAAGAAATCAGATCCCTACAATGACGAGGAAAAGGAAGAGAAAGACGAAGACAATGTCGATGTGAAAGATGAGGATGAGGAGGAAGACCGCAGCGAGGATGACGAAGAAGGCGATGAGGAGTAAATAAAGATATGGCAACATTTATAAAAACCATCCTGTTTTCTTTTTTCTATGAATGATGTTCTGATTATAGGCACAGTAGCCCTTGATACAATAGAAACCCCTTTCGGAAAGGTTGAAAAGGTCCTTGGGGGAAGCGCAACATACGCTTCTTTTGCCGCAAGCTTTTTTGCCAAGCCTGCGCTTGTTTCTGTGATCGGAAGGGATTTCCCAAAGGACTGCATGGAGTTGATGAAAAGCAGGGGCATAGATGTCGAAGGGGTAAAAATTGATGACAAGACATTTCATTGGGAGGGCTTTTACGAGTACGACATGAACGAGGCGAAGACAAGAAAGACGGAGCTGAATGCGCTGGAGCATTTCAAGCCCGAGGTTCCTGAAAAATACAAAGGCATAAAGTATGTTTTTTTAGCGAACATTGACCCAGAGCACCAGCTTTCTGTGCTGAGGCAGATGAATAATCCGGAGTTTGTCGTTTTGGACACTATGAACTTTTGGATAGACAATAAGAAAGAAGAGCTGATTGAAGCAATAAAAAATGCCGATGTCCTTCTTCTTAATGACGGCGAAGCCAGGCAGCTTTTCAGCACGGCAAACCTTGTAAAAGCCTCTAACGAGGCTTTGGGGCTTGGACCGAAGGCTGTCATAATCAAGAAAGGAGAGCATGGCGCTTTATTGTTCACAAAAAACAAACATTTTAGCGCTCCAGGCTATCCATTGGAGAATATTAAAGACCCGACTGGATGCGGCGACTCCTTTGGCGGGGCTTTCATCGGGTATCTGGCAAAAACAAAAGACTTGAATGAGCAGAATTTCCGCAGGGCTATTGTTTACGGAAGCGTGGTCGCAAGCCACAATGCAGAGGATTTCGGGCTGAACAGGCTGAAGAATCTGGCAATGAGCGACATCGAGAAGAGGTACAGGGAGTTCCAGGACATAAGGGAGTTCTAGATTTCCTCTTTCAGATTTGCAGTTGCAACCATAGTCAGTGTTGACTGGATGTCTTTTTTGTCTTTTCTAAAGTTGAGCACAAAATTGTGGAATTCCTCGACATTTTCAAATTTCAGCTTAATCAATAAATCGTATTCGCCGGTGATTCCAAAAACTTCCTTTACATGCTTGTTATTAAGAAATTTGCCGTCAATGTACTCAGTAGTGCTGCCCTTGACAAGCATAAAAATAATGAAGTTTTCGCCGACTGCCCTGTTATTGAGCTTTATTGTGAATTTTTCAATCGCCTTGCCGGCTATAAGCTTTTGTATTCTTTGGTGAACTGTGCTCGGCCTTATCCTGGTAAGCCTGGCAATTTCCCTTATGGGAGATCTGGAGTCATGCTTCAAGATTTCGATGATCTTCAGGTCTTTGCTGTCTAGGTCCATAAGGCTTGTAAAGGCTCTCTGCCGCAAGAAAACGATAGGGGGTTTTATCAAGAGAGCAGAGAGCCTTCAACTTGATGATAAATTTCCAGCTTATATTTAAATTTTTCTAATTTTGTCCAATTTTTAAAGTTAAAAGTAGATATTTTACTATTTTTATTGAAAAAAGTATATAAATATCCATAGATTACCTTCCAACTGGTGGTTTTATGGACAAAGGCGCTGATTATGAGGTTAAGGACATTAAGCTTGCAGAGCAGGGTTTTCTAAACCTTGAGATTGCAGAGTCAAGAATGCAGGCGCTGATGAAGGTAAAGCAGCGCTTTGCAAGGGAAAAGCCGCTCAAAGGAATACGCATAGGAATGGCATTGCATGTCACAAAAGAAACGGGAGTTCTTGTAAGGGCGCTGATAGCAGGCGGCGCTGATGTTGCAATAACTGGATGCAATCCCTTAAGCACCCAGGATGATGTTGCTGCAGCGCTTGCAAAGGAAAATGTCAGGGTGTGGGCATACAAAGGCGAAACAAAAGAGGATTACTACAGGTACCTAGATTATGTGATTGCCTTCAGGCCAAATATCACAATAGACGACGGCTGCGACTTAGTGAGCGAAATCCACAAGAAGCATGTGCATCTGATAAAAGACATAATTGCAGGCTGCGAGGAAACAACAACAGGCATCATAAGGCTGAGAGCTATGGAAAGGGACAATGCACTCAAGTACCCTATGATTGCAGTAAATGACAACAAGACAAAGCACTTATTGGACAATTATTTGGGAACTGGGGAATCGACCTGGGATGGCATTAAAAGAGGCACCAATGTTTTGGTAGCTGGTAAAAATGTTGTTGTGGCAGGCTATGGCTCTTGCGGCAAAGGGGTTTCATTGAGAGCAAAAGGAATGGGTGCAAATGTAATTGTTACAGAAGTTGATCCATTTAGAGCTTTACAGGCATTATACGATGGCTACCAAGTCATGAAAATGGACGACGCAGCAGTATGCGGTGATATTTTTATAACAGTAACTGGGGACATAAATGTTATAAAAACTAGGCACATAGAACAAATGAAAGATGGTGTAATTATATGCAATTCCGGTCATTTTGACGTGGAAATTGATTATAAAGGGCTTAAGGCTATGGCTAAGAGTGTAAAAGAGGTAAGGCCGTTGGTGGAAGATTTTACATTAAAAAATGGGCATAAAATAACTTGTCTTGCCCAGGGGCGCTTGGTTAACTTGTCTCTGGCTGAAGGACACCCTAGCGAAGTAATGGATACATCATTCTGCGGACAAGCTTTGGCCTGCGAATATGCGACAAATAATAGGGGAAAAATGAAGCCAGAAGTGATTCAACTGCCAGAGGAAATAGACAACACTATTGCAAAGCTTAAGCTGGAAGCTTACGGTGTTGAAATAGACCAATTGGACGAAGAACAAATCAAGTATCTCAACTCATGGGAAGATGGCACTTAAGATATTTTTATTGATTTTTACTAATTACTATCTGGTTCCGCTTTCTTCCTTCTCAACAAGGCTGAATGGAGTCTGGTCAACAAGAACCTTCAATCCATCTGTGCCTATAGTGACAGGATAAACATCCAAGCTGTGGTCCTGCCCCCTTATCTTTGCTACAGTAAGCACTCTCTCAAAATAAGAGCCCTTCCTTATCCTTGACAGAAGGATTATTCCCTCGAAAACAAAATCCATCATGTCATATGTAAGCCTGTCAAAGTCTGTTACTGACCTTTCGGAAACAACCAGAAATGTGACCCCTGCCTTTTTCATCTCCTGAATGAATATAAGCACCTGCCTCCTGAACTCCATCTTATTGCCGTCAAACCTCGGATAAAGATACTCAAAGAATATCAGCGAGTCAAGCGCAACCCTCTTCACATTATTCTTTTTTATTGCGTCAGTAAGCCCCCTAATCGAGGAAATGCCGCCTTTCAATGTCGCTATCGGCTTTTGAATAAAAAAGATTTTGCCTTTTTTTACCATTGATGCCAGATCCATCCCCATATTTCTTGCGCTCTGGTCCAGGACATCAAGGCTTTCCTCTGTTGATATGAAAATGCCGTTTTCATTATGGTCTTTTGCGCCGTAGTATATAAACTGCAAAGCCAATATTGTTTTGCCTGTTCCAGGGGCGCCTGTCACCAAAATAGAAGAATTCCTGCGCAAGCCTCCTTTCAATACCTGGTCCAAGCCCTGTATGCCTGTCTTTATGCGCTCAACTTCCATAATGCCTCTTTTTATTGCCTTTTTATTATTTTTATCAATACTAATATAAAAGATTTATGTTTTGGCTGATTTTATCGTTTATTTTTTATTTATTTTCAATAAATTTTAAAGCTGCGAATAATTAGAAAAGTTTATATTCATGGCAATAGCTTTTGAAGTAAAAAAGTGGTGGAAATGCTTGAGTTAAAGGAGAGCTTCAAAAAAGAGGTTAAAACCTTAAAGGACTATATAATTCTCGTGACGGTTGGCGCAAAAAACTACCAGAAGACTGCAGTTGACATTGTCAAGTTTCTCGTTAATGAGCAGAACACCCCAGGGGTTTATGTAACATTAAACAAGCCATATGAGATTATGCAAAGGACTTTAGCAAGCAACAGCATAGACACAAGGCTTATCATTTTCATTGATGCCACTTCCAGGGCGGATGTCGGAAAGGTGGAGAACTGCCTGTACATAGGAAGCCCTGAAAAGCTGAGCGACATGAGCGTGGCAATGGACCAGGCAATCAAGTCTTTGCAAGGCGACAAATTTCTTATCCTGGACTCATTGAACACATTGTCCATTTTCAACAAGCCTGCCACTGTGGCAAGATTTATTCATTTTTTAGCCGGAAAGATGAGAGAATGGAAGATAAAAGGGATTATTATAACTCTTGGAAGGGAAACTGAGCAGGCATTAATGGACGAGCTGACCCAGTTTTCGGATTTCAGGATAGACTTGGGAGGTGAATAGGAATGGTGCATTTAGTCGTTGTCAGCGTGACAACCGTAATATTCGGCATTGCCTCGCTTATGCTTATTTCAAGGGCAAGAAACAGGCTGAGCGAGGGCTCGATAAGGAAGTACATGGACAATTTTGCAATTTGCCTGGCTTTTATTGTTATTTTCTCTGTTTGGCAGACTGCAAGGAGCATTGTTGGAGTGGACATAGGCATTGAGGGGCTCGGAACCTATCCAGAGTATATTTTCATAGTTTTTGCCTACGTTGCGTTCATTGTCGCTTCTTTCAGGGTGCTGAAGATAAGCGAGGAATTTGGCTTCAAGGAAGACGGCAAAAAAATAAAAGGGATACTGAAGCAAAGGGCCAAAGCTCCGAAAAAGGCAAAAAAATGAGGGCACAGGTCAGCGTAGAGTACATGTTTGTAATGGGCTTTGCCGCCCTGATGACAGTGCCATTACTGCTGATTTATTACACGTACTCTTCAGAGTCAGGCGATACAGTTGCGACAAGCCAGGCGCTGCAGATTGCAAGAAAAATAGTTGACGCTTCAGAGTCTGTTTACTACCTTGGCAAGCCGTCGCAAACAACGCTAAAGCTTAATTTTCCTGACAAGATAAAAGCTGCCAAGATGGAGAACTACGAGGTTATCTTCAACCTGTCAACAATACATGGAATAGCCGAGATAGTGCAGGTTTCCGCTGTCAACATAAGCGGCAATTTGCCGACATCGCAGGGCATTCACATTATAACAATAAAAGCGGAAGAGGGCTATGTTAAAGTAACTTCAAACTAAAAAAAGAGAGTGTTATGGCTAAGGCTCAAATAACTGCTGAATTTTACATACTTTTAGGAATAGCTTTCCTGATAGCCATAGCCTTTGAAATCGCTTCCCTTGACCAGCTGAATGACTTCAGGAAGCAAAAGGAAGAGGAATCAGTCAGGGACCTTGCATTAAAGCTCCAAAAAGAAGTGCTTGTGGCTGCTAATGTAGAAGACGGCTATGTGAGGGTGTTTCAAATTCCTGACAAGCTTGACAACATTGATTATTTTTTGACAGTGCAGAATTATACTGTAAATGTCAAGTCAAAGAATGCGTTCTCCATTATGCCGATACCAAAGGCGATAGGCAATATGACAAAAGGCGCTAACGTGATTAACAAAACAGGGGGTGTTATCTATATCAACTAAAGCAAGATGCTTGCGAGAACGCAGTGGCATAAGCGAGCGAAAGCGAACTTTCGCATGTCACAGCTCGCGTTCAGGCCAGGCTTGGTACATGGACTTTGCAATAGCATTATTGCTTTTTACGTTCACTTTGGCAGTTTATTTCGGCTACGCAAACAATTTCCAGAAGCAGGAAAAGGGCGAGCTTGATGCGCTGATTACAGATGCTAAGTCAATTTCTTCATCGCTTGCTTTGCCTGGCTACCCAAATAACTGGAATAATGAAACGGTGATAAGGATGGGAATAGCGGAAGAGCACAGGATTAACTCAACAAAAGTCAGCAATTTCAAGCTGATGAATTATAACGCCTCAAAAAGGATATTTGGGACAATCTACGAGTATTTTGTGTTTTTCACCAATGACAAAGGCGAAGTGCTTAATGTTAATGGGGTGTGCGGCATAGGCAATCCGATAGTTGGCACAAAATACAATGTCAGAAGCGCTTATTATTATCAAGATGAAGATGACAAATTTTTAAAGGATTTCATGAATGAAACCTTTGCAGCTGACATCTACAAAAATGATATGGATAACTTGATGAGCAATCTCAGCAAATACCGGCTGCTTGTGATGGAGCATCCAAAGATTTCACCACCTGTATATAATGACTACAAAGACGCTATCGAAAGTTATGCTTCAAATGGAAGCTTAAGTTATTTTATGATTAGCGGCCAATTAGTTGATGCTCAGGACAGGGAGCTAGTTGGAGTTGACTTCATTAAAAAATCCGGAGAGTCCCCAAGCGAATGCCCTGCGATTGTAAACAGCACAGACCAATACTTGTCATTAACAGTTGGGCAGAGCCTGGTTTTTGACCAGTGTTATCGTGTTGAAAATTCCACATCCGCAACACCGCCAACAACTGATTTTAAAATAATATCTACATTTAATAAAACTGACGAGAAGGCTATTGCTAGGTGGGGCTACGGCAACGGCACAGTTTATTTTTTTAGCGACTTTAAGGTCACATTTTTCAGCGGGGATTTTGTCAAGATTGTTGAGGACGCTGCAAAATCGCTTATCTCAGGCACCTGCACGCCGATCAATGCCACAAATGCAGCAAGGCAGAAACTTGTGAAGACCGAGCGCTATTTAATCTATAATTCAAAGCCCGTAAAGATGGTGGTTTACTTGTGGCAATAAAGAGAGCGGTATTTTTCACTTTGGACAGCCTGCTTGCCTCGGGAATCGTCATAGTGGCCATACTGCTCGTTTCTAATTTTTATTCTACTCAGCAGCAAACTGTTAATGTGAATTATGCCTCGCAGGATTTAGTGAGGATTTTCTCCACAATGACTGTGGGGGAAGTCAACAATAATTATGTGAAGAGCCTTATTATTTCAGGCGACATTGAAAACACCAACAATACAATTCTCGAGCAGATTGGAGACTTCTGGGCAGAAGACAAGCTTAATCTTTCCTCTAACTTCACAAGAAACCTTACTGAAGACATAATTCCAAGCGCTTATGGTGTCAGCGTGCTGGTTAACGGCGAGGTTATTTATTCAAGGAATGTTCCTGTGAAAAGGGCTCTTGTATCGTCCAGAAAGATAATAAGCGGCATAGCAAAGGCAAAGCCGACAGAAGGGTTTACAGCAAGGGTTTTGCTTTCCGGCATTAAAAGCAAAAGGACAAATTCCTATGCTTATTTTGGAGGCTATGAAGGCGATGGCAACTTGACAAAGAAATTAATTTTGCCCAATGATGTCGTTAAGTTTAACGGCTCCTATCTTGAGGTTGATGCAGGCGGAAATTTTGATCTGTATATTAACGGCTTTTATTCCGGAAGCTATGCAAAAGGCTCTTCTGGAGGGGGAAATATGCTTGCTGACAAGTGGAATTTAAGCAACACTTATCTTGCAAATTTCAAGGTTGGAGAGAACATAATCAACATAAGCTTTACATCCGGCAATGCTTACATTGCAGGTGGCTTTCTTAGAGTGACTTATATTACTTCTTCTTATAACGGCACTGATGTTCCTGGCTATGAAAAGTACAGGTTTCCGGGAATTAACGGAGCTGTTAATCTTTATTCGTCAGTTTATGTACCCGGCACATTGACAAATATGCTTGTTTTCCTGAATTACTCCAGCCCGTACAATATGTTCCTTCGCCTAGGCAATATAACAGTTTATGAAAACAACGGCACAAAAAATGCCACAATAACCAATTCAACGTTGGCAGCGCTTCTTGATTACAGCTTGTTTAACCAGAAAACAGTTCCGTTAAGGCTGGGAATAACAAACGCAACTACGCTTGGAACAGCAGACGCTGTTTTGGTAAGCGATGTGAGCGGCTCAATGGCCTGGTGCTCGAGGGCAGAAAGCCAGACTTATAGCGGATTGCAAACTTTACCAAGCCCACAGACATGTTTCTTGTCAGGCAGTACATGGTATTGGTGGTTTTATAATCTAGAAGAACCTTATTATGTCGGTATTTCAAATTTCAGCAGACGATTATGGATAAATAGCACAAAAGACAATAGAAATGTTTG
>JAGVXR010000015.1 GCA_018303645.1 Candidatus Woesearchaeota archaeon | reverse complement strand
AAGCAGCATAGTTCCGCAAATGATGTCGCCTCGACACAACATCCCATATGTTTTGAATTGGCGAAGGTCACCAGTTCGAATCTGGTCAGGCCCATTTTATAACATCAAAAATTAAAAAAGTGGTGGGAGCATCAAATCAAAAATTTACCCTAGGATATTTTTTTCTGTAGTATTTTTGGCAATTTTGCTGCTGGCATTTTACATAACAAAGCCTTTTCTGCCGGCGTTTTTTACAGCTGCGATAATAGCTTATTTGGCATATCCCCTGTACAATAAAATACTGAACTATGTGAAAAACAGGAACTTAGCAGCTTTTTTTATTGCCATACTGATAGTTTTGCTGTTTACAGTGCCTTCTGTCATCGTGCTTGGATTGGTTTCGAAAGAGGCTTACATAACGTATACTTCGCTGAACCAGCAAAACCTCGGAACAAATTTTTTAAGCGTTGTATGCAAGGAAGAAAGCTGGATGTCATGCAAGGCCATTAAATCATTCATAGGCTTTCTGCCGCAGAAAGACCTGGATTATTACCTGCAGGTTACAATCGAGAAAATAGTGCTGTTTATCCTGCAAAATGTCGGGGATTTTCTCGCTTCAATACCTGCATTTCTCTTAAGCTTCTTTGTGATGATGTTTGTGGTTTATTACCTGCTTAAAGACGGGCATGCAATAGCATTGAGGATAAAAAATGCCCTTCCCCTGAAAGCGTCGCACAAGGAGCACGTGATTCAAAGATTCCATGAAATAACTTATGCAGTGTTCTATGGCAATATATCAGTGGCAGTAATACAGGGCATTTTTGGGGCAATCGGATTTTTGGTGCTGGGGATACCATCACCTATATTATGGGGATTTGTCATGATGCTGTTTGCGCTGATACCCTATTTTGGCACGGCAATAGTGTGGCTGCCTGCGGCTTTAAACCTGATTTTTATAGGGTACCTTCAAAATGACAGCTCTTCAACTATAAAGGGGATAGTGCTTATTGTTTATGGAATATTTGTAATAAGCAGCATCGACAATTTCCTCAAGCCTAAGATTATAGGAATGAAAGCTAATGTGCACCCGGTTTTAGTGCTGCTTGGCGTTTTGGGAGGCTTGAACCTGTTTGGATTTATTGGCTTGATTTTAGGCCCTGTGATGCTTGCCTTGCTTATGACTTTTATTGACATCTACGAAGAGGAAAAGGCGGAACTGGAGAGGTATTTTTGAAAATATAGCATAGTTGCCGAAGGCGGATTTAAAAATATTAAAATTAATCTAAAATAATTAAATAAAAATGAAACTTCGCGTCAAAGACATAGACATTTCCAGCGGCGGGCCTTTGGTTGCAGTTGTAAACCATGAAGATGCTGCAATGCTTGACTTGCACGTCATGGACAGGATAAAGCTGAAGAAAGGAAGCAAGATTGAGACGGCTGTTGTTGACATAGCGCAAAGCAGCAAGGTTGTGCCCAAGGGCAGGATTGGGGTGTTTGAAGAGGTTATTAATTCTTTAAGGCTGAAAAATAATGACGCAGTAGACATCTCGGTCGCAAGGAAGCCATTGTCAATCGATTACATAAAAAAGAAGCTGGATGGGCAGAGGCTGAGCAAAAACGAGATTGACCAGATAGTCTGGGACATTGTCCATAACAAGCTCAGCGCAGTCGAGCTTGCTTATTTTGTTGCTGCATGCTACACAAATGTCATGAGCACCGAAGAAACCATTTTGCTGACAAAAGCAATGGTCAAGCACGGCGAGGTGCTGAATCTGGGCAAGTATCCTGTCATTGACAAGCATTCCATTGGAGGGATTCCCGGCAACAGGACAACGCTTGTGATTGTGCCGATAATTGCAGCTGCCGGCTATTTCATTCCAAAGACAAGCTCGCGCTCAATAACAAGCGCGGCAGGCACAGCAGACACAATGGAGGTTCTTGCCGATGTGACATTTCCTATAAGCAAGATGAGAAAAATCGTGCTGAAGGCAAAGGGATGCATAGTCTGGGGAGGCTCTTTGAATTTGGCGCCTGCAGACGACAAGATAATAGCGGTTGAAAGGCCTTTGGAAATTGATGCTGAAAGCCAATTGCTTGCCTCAATCATGGCAAAAAAGCATTCTGTGTCAAGCACGCATATTGTCATTGACGTGCCTGTCGGCAGGGACTCTAAAGTTAAAAATAAAGTCGAGGCTTCAAGGCTTAAAAAGGAGTTTGAGAAAATTGGAAGAAAGCTGGGGAAGCATGTCAGGGTGCTTTTGACAGACGGCTCGCAGCCGATCGGCAACGGCATAGGTCCTGCATTGGAAGCAAGGGATGTCTTGTGGCTGCTTAAAAGGGACCCCAGAAGGCCTTTGGACTTGGAGAGAAAATGCCTGAAGATGTGCGCTGAGATTTTTAATATGGTTGGAATAAAAAACAGCTACAAAAGGGCATTGGAAATCCTGAATTCCGGCAGGGCTTACTCCAAGATGATTGAGATTATCAAGGCCCAGAACGGGAAAGAGATTGCAGCAGAGGACATCAAGATTGGGAGGCATTGCCATGATGTATTGTCGGCAAAAAGCGGCAGGGTTGCCAGCATAAACAATATGCTAATCTCAAGAATCGCAAGGATTGCAGGCGCTCCTCGCGACAAGGGAGCTGGGATTTACTTGTATAAGCACGTCGGAGACAAAGTAAAAAGAGGAGAGAAATTATTCACCATTTATGCAGAAGGCAGGCACGAGTTTGGGTATGCAAAGGATGTGGCGAAAAGTGCTAGGGTGTTTGTAATCAATTAAGCATTATAAAACTTATTAAGATTCTTACTTTACTAAATAAATTCCATTCGGATGCAAAAATCCGATATAACTGTCTGGATAGAATACAACTCCAGACCAGTCAGCTTGGTGGTATCTCCTACTGATTTCTGCCATCACCGGTTGACTTAAAGGAACTTCATCTTTTAAAGGATACAAAACATGGCCTTCTGATGTGAAGTTACTTGTCAAATATCCATCAATTCTTCTTTCTAATTTTAGAACACCACTAAGTTCTTCAGTGGTCAAACGCCCCTCAGTTGTAGGCATTGCGGTAATCGGTTTTATTGCCATTGCTTATAAAATTATGAGTATATCTACTATTTAAACATTTTTATATGAAAACGCCGACGCCCGGACTTGCATGCGGCAAGCATGCTCGCTCGCCGCAATTTGAATTTCCCAGCTCTGCGTTCTCTGCAATCTGGGGGCTTGAGCGAAGCGAAACCCCCGAATTTTTCCAAGGTTTTTGCGAACGCAAAAAGCTTCCGGGATACCCTTGCGGGAACCAGCTCTCAAGGCTAGCGCAATGCCGGGTTATGCGACGTCGGCAATAGAAAAAGGTTTAATTGTTTAATATAAATTTATTGCTTATGGATTTCGGTGCCAAGGGGGGAGTTTCAGCAACTCCTCGTTAGCCTTTGAACCCTCGAAGCGTTGTGGTTCAACGCTGAGTATTAAGTTCAGTTCTTTGGCCAGACTCGGCCATTTTTTTTATTTTTAATCAAATACGGCAGCAGTTATCCTTTATAGAGAATTTTGGATATCAATATAATTGTCAAAATTCTCTAAGAGAACTTTGAATGTAAAGTAGCAAAATGGTCGGTTATTCAAAGTTCTCTATAAATATCACGCGAGGATGTCCAGTGGTAGAAAAAGCATATTCACTTAGTTTTAGGCGCCATCAGCACAGGAATTCCATCCTTAATAGGATATTTTACACTGCATTTAGAGCAAACCAAGCCTTTCTTGCCCTTTGTGTATTCCAAATCCGCTTTGCAGAGCGGACAGGCTAGAATTTCGAATAATTCCTTTGGGATGGGATATTCAGTGCTTTTTGGCTTTGTTTGTGACATTTTCACATCCGTTGGGCTTTATGCCCAACTTGATTAAAGCGTCAACCGATTTCGCGGTTGAACCGAAAGCTTTATATAGTACTACTTATTACCTCTTTATAAATCTTACCATACTCATCGACTTCATGTTCATTTGGGGGTTATCAAAAGGGGTTAATAAATTTTACCAATATATAGAATGCTAAGCAGGTGACCAAAAATGCCAGAACTAGTGAAGAAATGCCCGGAATGCGGCGGAATAAACCTTTCTTGGAATCGTGATAGGGGAGAGATTATTTGCAGGGACTGTGGGCTTGTCATAGAAGAGAAAATGGTTGACTTCTCGCAGGAATGGAGGGAATTTGACTCAGAGGAAGGCGAGAAGAGAAGGCGTTCAGGCGCCCCAATGACTTACACTCAGTATGACCAAGGCTTAGGAACAGAAGTCGGGCAAAAGGCAGACTTGTTCAGGCTTGGAGGCAAGGACAGGAATAAGTTTTTCAGATTGAGGAAATGGCAGTACAGGATTTCAACAGCCATTGAAAGGAACCTGAAGCTTGCTCTTGCAGAATTAAAAAGGGTTTCTTCATACTTAAAGTTGCCAAAGTCAGTTGAAGAGGAATCTGCAAGGATTTACACTCTTGCAGTCCAAAGAGGGCTTGTCAGGGGAAGAAGCATGGAAAGCGTTGTGGCGGGAGCATTATACGCTGCCTGCAGAAGGCATGATGTTCCAAGGACTTTGGATGAGTTGAGCGAGGCAAGCGGAATTGACAAGAAGGAAGTAGGAAGAACCTACAGGTTTGTAACAAGGGAACTGGGCATTACGATATTGCCATCAAATCCTGCAGATTACATTGCAAGGTTTGCATCTGCATTGAAGTTAAGCGCTGAAACGCAAAGCAAGTCAATTGAAATTCTTGAATCAGCGCAAAAGGCTGAATTGACATCTGGAAGAGGGCCGACTGGAATAGCTGCAGCTGCTTTGTATGTAAGCGCATTGATACATGGCGAGAAAAGAACCCAAAGGGAAGTTGCTGATGTGGCTGGAGTTACAGAAGTTACAATCAGAAACAGGTACAAGGAATTGCTTGACGAACTTGACCTGGAAGACGAAATCAAGAAAACCAAGAAAAAGAAGAAGAGATAGATTTTTATTTTTATTTCTGGAAAAAAGATTGGTGATTACATAAATACATAAACCAATATCATTAAAAAAATGAATCAGAAAAGAATGGAATTATATGGAGAATTAGAGAAAAGAATAGGTAGGACACCCTTAGTTAAATTTTTAGGTGAAGTTCCAAATGAAAACGCTATTTACATCAAGAGAGAATGTGATAATCCATTTGGCAGCCATTATGACAGGGTATACTTAGAACTTTTTAGACATCATGAAGATTCTGGTAATATTCAGCCTGGCAACAAAGTTTTGGAAACTACAACTGGAGCAGCAGGTGTTTCTTTTGCAGGAATTGGTAAGAAATTAGGCTATGATTGTTATGTTGCCTTGCCTGCTGGAGGCGAAAAAGCAAGAGAAGATGCTATTAAACAACAGCTACCAAGTGAGGACCATTTAATTTTAACACCTGCAGAACATTATGTGAGTGGATTTCCAAATTTCTTGAAGAGATTTTTGGTAAGAAACAAAGATTACTTTTTCCTAAATCACTCTATGGGGCCGATGGATAAGCACACAGGTAGATATACAAATAATGAAATTACATTGATGGCATTAGAAGTAATAGCAGACGAAGTAATGAGAGAAAAAATTGAAATTGCCTATTTTGTTCCTGCTGTTGGCAATGGCTCTAGTGTTTTAGGACCGGCACGAGTTTTCAAAAAAATTGATGAGATTTTATATGGCGCAATTGGTGGTATATGGGAAGAGCCATCCAGTTTTGGTGGGGTTGCTATGAAAGATTTGCAAGACACAGCTGATTATATAGATAGTGTAAGAACAAAAACAATTGCATTTGAAACGGTTCAATCAGCTGTTGCATTTGACCAACTTCACCCTGGCGAATACGAAAAGAGATTTAGCATAAAGCCAGGCACATTATCAAGACATAGATTACCTGGAACAAGCTATCAAGGGATAAATTTTCCCCATATAAAAAATTCAATTGAAGGTAGAATTATTGACGAGGTTATTTTAGTATCTGATTCAAAAATGGATGAGGAGTATCAAAGACTAACGGGAATGGCAGATACAAGACAATTACCTCATTGGGATGTACATTTTGCTGGACATAAAGATTTAGGAAGATCAACAAGAGCGGGTATTTCTGTTGCTTTGGATATCGCAAAGAGAGCCAAGGGTAAGAACATTTTAGTTATTGGTTATGATAAGGCAGAGAGATATGACAATTAATTCAGATAGTCCTAAAGGCAATCAAAACTCAAAAAAGTGGTGATTATAAATTAATTGATAAACTAAACAATAAAATGAAACTTTACCAAAATTTGATGCAAATGTTTTACCATGCAAGAGGCATAAGTGCTGCTGATTTACTTCGCACAAGAGAAGAGCAGTTGGCATTAAAAAAATCTTTAATTGAAAGATTAAGTATAGAAAACTTGCCGACGTTTGTATCTTACCTTTTGCTATCTGGTGATCCTAAATTGGCTGCAGCTTGCTCTGGCAATGAAAGGTTGCTTAAGAGATTAGAAGCACAATACAAATAAAATGTATAAAATGTTTGAAAATTGTGTAGTTGAGGAAGGTGATAGCCTGTGCCGAGAATTCATAAGAAAAGGCTTTATTGATGAGGCTATAGAACTTCAACTTAAATTATCAGAAATGCGAGATTTGGCAGGTAGAAAATACCCTGTAAATCGTGCTTTATGTCAAGCGCATATTAGCGGCGACTTTAAATATGTAAAAGAACTATTTAAACAAAGAGAAGATTTTATGCGGGAATATTATACTAGCAATATACTGCCATGTTTTTAAGCCATACTTAGCCATGCCAGACTAAATGTTTCTCAAACTCCACAACCCTGCCATTTTTTATCTTAATCCCTTCTTTTTCAAGCATTCTTATTTTTCCTTTTTTCCCGCCTTTGCCAGAGTAATTTCCAACATTTCCATTGGAATTAACAACACGATGACACGGCACTTTTGGGGCGTATGGATTTGTAGCCATTGCATTGCCAACTGCCCTGTAGGCTTTTGTGCCTAATTTTTCTGCAAGAATCCTGTAGGTCGTGACTTTGCCTTTCGGGATTTTTTTTAGCAATTCGTAAACTTTTTGGTTGAAGTTTTTTGGTGGCATTTTTGAGGCTAAAACAAATTAAAAATCCTTGATTTTCTCTTTTCCAGATATCTTTGGTGATATTTCTCTGCCTTGTAGAATTCTGATATTGGGACTATCGCTGTAACAATCGGATTTCTGAATTTTCCTGATTTTTCAAGCTTTTCTTTTGAGGCAATTGCAGCTTTTTTCTGCTTTTCATTGTGGTAGGATATTGCCGAGCGGTATTGGGTGCCAACATCAGGGCCCTGCCTGTTTAACTGTGTAGGGTCGTGAATGCTCCAGAATACATCCAAAAGCTCCTCGTAAGAAACTTTGCTGGGATTAAATTCAACATGGACTGCCTCTGCATGCCCTGTTGCGTCAGTGCACACTTTCTCATAGGTTGGGTTTTTTGTCTTGCCTCCTGTGTAGCCAACCATTGTGCTTACAACGCCTTCAACCTTGCTGAAAGCCTCCTCAACCTGCCAGAAGCATCCCGTTGCAAAAGTCGCTTTTTCGGTTTTTTGGGTTGGCATGAAATAAAAATTGTTGTTGTTATATTTATAGTTTTTCCATATTTTAGTAGCTGACAAAAGTAATTTCTCATAATAATCAGCTACTAAAATTAGAAAGACAAAACAAAATAAATCAAAACTTTTGTCTTTCTCTATTTATTCCTAAATTAAGCCAGAAATAAAAAATGCTCCCGCCGGGATTTGAACCCAGGTCTTCGGATCGAAAATCCGAAATGCTTGGTTATCCTTAAAGAACAACCACATATGTGGACTTCCTTAATCCGGACTACACCACGGGAGCAATGGGCCCAGCCAGATTTGAACTGGCGACCTCCGGCTGGCCTAGAGAATTTTTGGAATTTTTTATTTGATACCAAAAATCTCATATAAGACTTGCGTGTTCAAAATACTTCTGAACTCGGCGCTCTAACCAGCCTGAGCTATGGGCCCGCTAGAATTAAAAGATTTTATGCCAATTTAAATGTTTTTCTAAGTTTATTCAGCCAAACTTTCCTTCCCTTGACAGGCCCTCGACAGCCAACCTCAGTTTTTCAATATGCCTCTCAAGGTCCTGCTTCAGTTCTTTGCATTCCTCGGCGCACAACGGATGGCTGTCTTTTTCAGCGTCCCTTATCGCGTGCTTTTCAACAAATGCTGAAAGCACGGAAAGCTTGTAAAGAAGCTTGATTTTGTTGTAATTGCAATTGCATACCATGCTATCACCTCTTTTTGCAATAACCTGATTTTGTTTTATATAAATGTTTCTTTTGGAGGAAATTTTTGACATTATGCCTGCTCCTGTTTTTTCCACAACCTATTTATATAAGTATTATAAGGGAATACTAAAAGAGAATGGTTAAAATAAACAGAAGCCTATTGTTTTTCTTCCTTATAGCTGCAATAGTCGTGATAAGCGGCTGCGCCAAAGCCGAGTGCAAGACAAGCTCGGACTGCCTGTCCAGGCAGTGCACAATCCCGACGTGCGAGGAAAAGAAATGTGTATACGGCTCGCAGCCCAATTGCTGCGGCAACAGGATAAATGAAAGCATAGAGGACGGAAAGCCGGGCAACCAATGCACCTGCCCTGCAGACTATGGGAAATGTGAGGGAAAGGGCAAGGTAAAGGCAGGCGCAAGAACTGAAGACGCCGCTTATGTGCGCTATTACTGCAGCGCTGACAACCGATGCGTTCTTGGCGTGGAAAAAAACGATATAATACCGCAGAATTTCCTGGACTCTATAAACCCAGGCACTTTCCAGGCAAGCTCTGTTATCAAGTACAATAAGCCGTTTGACGTAGCCAAGGACAATTTTGAATTCAGGATAGCTCTGGATAACACCGGAAAGGAGACTGTATTGCCCATAAGGCTTGCAAAGATAAAGCTGCTGTTCAGCGGGGAATCCGCGAGAATAGAGCAGCTGATTGCCGATCAGGACATGGACTACGCGCTTAATGGCGTAGGAGACTCAGTTAAAATAAACGTTCCATTGAACTTGAATTACAGGCCCAAGGAAGCCGAGGAGGCAGGCAGCCTGAGGTACCTAGTTGATTACACCCATAAAAAGCAGGTTTTAATCGGCAAGGTTAACGGCACAAATATATTTTCCAATGAGACTGTAAGGGCGGCATTTACAGCCCCAATAAAACCGGTATTCTTTGTGAGAAGCGGATAAAATGCCTGGTAAAAAAGCAGCAATAGAACTATCGCTTAATTTCATAGTTGTACTGGTGATTTCAATAGTGATATTCGGCTTTGGCGTGGCTTTCATATCGAGGCTTTACAGGCAGGCAATCGACATCCAGGACATGACAATCAGCGAGCTTGACGGAAGAATCGGCCAATTAGTATGCGAGGGCTCTGACAGGGTCTGCATAGGAGTTGACAGGAAGACTATTCCAAGGACAGAATTTAAAGTTTTTGCGCTGAACATAATCAACATATTGGATCCGCCGCAGGGAAACACCCAGGTGATTTTTGATGTCAAGGTTTCGCCGTCAAGCCCGATAGGCTACAAAAAGGACAAGCAGGTGATTCAGCCAATCGGCTCTTTCAAGGGCTTGGTTGTGAATCCTGTTACAAGGGATGTTGTGATGAAAAAGAATGAGGAAAGGTCGATAGGCATAGGCATCCAAGCGCCTGCAGACGCTGTTTCAGGTACTTACATCTTTAATGTCGAGATAAAGACATCAGACGGCAAGCCATATTCAGCGGTACAAAAGCTTTATGTTGATGTGCCTTAAAGTGATTTCTTAATAAGCAGCATCAATGAAATACATTACAATTCAAACAAAAAATTCAATAATAAAATCTGAATGCCGACGTGCCAAACTAATGTTGCCGAAGGCAACGGTTTGAATTGATTAATTAATCAGTAGAAAAATTTTATCTAGCGCTTTTAACAATCTCAGCAAAGCTTTTCGCATTCAAAGAGGCATTTCCAACCAAGCCTCCGTCAATGTCCGGCATTGCCAAAAGCTCTTTTGCGTTTTCAGGCTTCATGGAGCCGCCGTAAATGATTCTTGTGTTTTTTGCCGCATTCTCGTCATACATGCCTTCAAGAAGCTTTCTTATGAATAAATGAGCGTCCTCTGCATCAGCCTTTGTCGCTGCTTTCTGGTTTGGATTTCCCCTGCTGATTGCCCATACGGGCTCATAAGCTATGGCAACATCTTTTATTTTATCAACCCCTTTGAGGCATTTTATAATCTGGTCCTCAATCACGTCTTCTGTTTTTCCGTGCTGCCTCTGCTCAGCTGTCTCTCCGACACACAGTATCGGCTTCAGCCCATTTTTTAACGCTGCAGCAACTTTTTTGTTTATCAAATCATCAGTTTCATTAAAAAATTCCCTTCTCTCGGAATGCCCCAGAATCACATACTCGCATCCAATCTCCTTAAGCATCAACGGCGATATCTCGCCTGTGAATGCGCCTGCATTTTCAAAATGCATGTTCTGGGCGCCGAGCTTGATATTGCTGTTTTTCAATTCTTTAGAAACAGCTTGAAGAGAGGTGAATGGAGGGCAGATAACTATCTCTGCATTTTTTATATCTTTAATTAATTTTTTAAACTCGGAGATAAACGAAACTGCTTCATTTATCGTCTTGTTCATCTTCCAGTTTGCCGCGATTAGTTTTTGCATTTTTTCTTACTAACCTAGTTTTTCCCTAATAGCATCTTCTATCTTGTCAATTACGCCCAAGGCTTCACAATTTCCAGTATCGATGCTGCATTTTTGATTTTGAGGACACACTTTGGCTTCGTATTTGCATGTGCCTGTATTAGAATCGCAGGTGTCTATAGTGCAAGGATTATTGTCGTTGCAATTAATATTATTGCATCTATCAATTTCGCATCCAGCAATAAATAATATCAAAACCGCTACAAAACCAGTTATTTTAATTTTTCCCATTTTTATAATCATCCCTTATCCTGATTTGGAGCAAGTTGTGGAGCCTCATCTATTTCCACACACTTACATGTTCCATCGTTGCACGTTGCTTGGTTTATTCCGATTGAACTGCAGTAGTTTAGACAATCAACTATCCCACCAGACGCAGCTTCAGGATCACACGAGTTACCTTCTTTCATTCCAGTCTTTTGTGTCTGTGCGGATATTGCTTGTGTAACCGACACATCATTGGATTCTGATGATTGGGACATCTCGCCCAAAGGTCTTACACATCCACATACATTACCATCGCATGTTGCTGCCCAACTTTCATCAATTGAACTGCAGTAATTGAAGCACATGCTGAGTTGATTATTTGAAGCTACATCACAAGTTTCGCCTTCTTTTATAACTTGCTCTTTTCCAACCGTTTGTGGCAAAACACTTGTATATTGCTTATCTTTTCCTCCGGCTTCAGGAGTTGATAGTAAAATCGCATATCTTTGTCCTTCTTTGAATCTAGTATATAGAGATACTGAGTTTATAGGTGATGTAAAGTCTTTTACCACATTAGCATCTACTATTTTTTTAGCTGACCAAAAGAAAGATTGAGTATCACCTGAAAATTTGATATCAATTCTTATTTTTTTATTAGGGTCTCCTGCTTCTTTTAATGTTGGCATATCTACTTCATAAAGGCTTTCACCAGATATTGGAAATTTAAGTTGATTTTCTATATATGAACTCCAACTATTAAGTAAAAATCTTTCAAAACCACCCTCACCTTCTACCCTTATAAATTCTTCTGTTATTTCAGTTTTTCCATTTTTTTTTAATTCTACAATGCCATAAAGAACTTTAATATCCTTATTAACTCCGCCTGCAATCTGCACTAGCCAATTATCTGGATTTACACTTATAGGCTTTGCTATAAATTCTGCAGCATAGACTACTTCAATCTCATCAAATTCATATCTTGCCAATTCCTGTGCATTGACAAGTAAAATACCTAAAGAAATTAACATCAAGCTTATCATAATTATTTTTTTCATTCTTTTACAAGTTTAATGTTTTTATCCCTTCTTTTTATTCTTTTTGCTTTTTGACATGAAAATCAGGATAATCCCGAGCAAAATAACAAGCGCAGACGACAAAATTACGCCCTTGGATACTCTCGCTCCAATGTCCCTGAATAACTGCTCCGGGTACAGGTTTACAATCATTTCATTTGCAGGGTCGAACAAGTAAGTCCCTTTCTGGAACAAAAGCTGGTGGAATGACTCGAATGTGGATGAAAAGCCAAAGCTTATCATAAAAAATGCAGCAGCCGCCAAAATTATCGTCAATATTCCTCCAAGAAAAAGCGCTTTTCCTGTAAAGCCCATTATGCGGCGGCTGCTTTTTAATTTTAATGATGAAAAAATAAGCAAAAATATGAATAAAAAAGCCGCGGCATAAAGCAAAATTGCAGCAGCTCTGATTATTTTTCTTACATCCAGCAAATGCTGCCGCTCCCTTTCGTTAAACTCATTCGGCAGCTCGTTGCTTTCCCCTTTTATGAAATTGATTACCTTTTCATGCAGCGAGCCGGAATTCGGGACATTATGGCTTACCCCGTATTCCAAAAATTTTTCCCTGTAAAAATTATTGTCAAACCCGTAAAAATTCAGCATGACAAGGAAAACCAGAAAAGGCACGGCAATAATAAGCAGAATCTCGGATATCGTCAAAAATTTCATCTCAATCCATCATGATGACTTTTTTCTCCTCTTCAATGGCTTTTTTGATTGCGTCCTCTATTGTTTTTACGTCCTTTTTGCTTCCTGTTTTTTTGGCTTCAAGCCTTGTCTCGTCAAATACCTCTTTTGCAGCCTTTACAGGAATGTCCTCCTCTTTTATCTCCTGCTCTTTCTTTTCCTCTTCCAAGTCGAAAACATCATTGCTTTTTTCCTTCTTTTCTTCCTCATCTTCCTTTCTCATGTAATCTGAAGACAAATTTTTTTCTTTCTGCCCGTATTTCTGCTTGTTGTATGATTCGTCTTTCTTTTCTTCCTGAGGCGAGTTGCCGTACTTTGAAGAGCCGTAGCTGCCTGAATGAATATTCCACTTGTCCTCGTCCCACAGTTTTGCCTTGTACATAATCAGGATGCAATCAATCCGTTCCAGACGCATTTCTTTATTTTGTATCCCTTCTTAATAAATAAGTTCACTTCCCTGTTGTTCTTCTCGAGCACACGGGCCTCAAACTCAAAGTCAGGGGCAATGCCCTCAATGTCAAATAACGGATTTAATTGCTTCATGTTTGCACCTCCGAATTATTATGAGGAGGTTCAGGAAACACTTGTTTTTCCTGCACCTCTTGCCCTTTTTAAATCTTTCTATTTTAACCACTACGAAGTGGTGTACTTAGGCTTTTGCAAGTATCAAATCTATCTTTTTCCTCAGCTCAGGTTCAGGGTAAGCGCCTATAATCCTGTCAACTTCCCTGCCGCTCTTAAAAACTATCATGCACGGTATTCCCCTGACATCATGCTGTACGGCAATTTCCTGGTTGTCGTCAACATTAATTTTTGCAAATTTTAATTTATGCGTATACTCGCTTGAAATCCTTTCCAGCACGGGGCCCACAATCCTGCAGGGGCCGCACCATGGCGCCCAGAAGTCAACCAGAACTGGCAATTTGTCCTTAAGAACCTCTTTTTCAAAAGTATCTTTTGTCAGATCGAGCATTTTCAAACGGAATGTCGCCATTTATTATTTAAATTTTTGGGTTTATCATCTAAAAATTAGGTACCTTCTCCTGTCAATGTCCATGTCCGTGAACAAGTCGCATTCCTCCTTAAGAACTGCAGAACTGGACTTGCCGAATGCTATGACTTCTATCCTGCAGCCGAGCGCGTGCCTTAAATGGTGTATCAAAGGCACATAGTCGCCGTCGCCGCTGACAATCACAATTGCGTCAAGCTTTGGCGCCAGTTCAATTGTGTCCATCGCCAATCCAATGTCCCAGTCGCCTTTTTTTGCCCCTCCTGCAAAAATCTGCAGGTCCTTGGCTTTCACCTCAAATCCTATTTTTTCGAGCGCGTCAAAAAAATTCTGCTCTTCCTTTACGTCAGCTTTTATGACATAAGCGATAGCCCTTATCAGGCTCCTGTTGCCGACAGCAGTTTTCAGTATCTGCGCGAAATTAACCTTTGCATTATATAGGTTTTTGGCGGAGTAGTACATGTTCTGCACGTCAACAAACACACCTACTCTTTGATCGCGAAAACTCACATTCATTTGCTTACCTTATTGCTGGAATTTTTTCCTCATAGCCGCAGTTCAAGCACAATATCCTGTTTTCCCTGAATGACAGGCTTAACTGCCTGCATCTCGGGCATTCCTGAACAACAGAGAATTTTTGCAGCTTCTCCTCGAACTTTGGCTCGTCATGATTCATTAATCTTGGAAAGCTATTTTGCTAATATATAAATGTTATGAAAATAAAAATCAAATTTCAGAATTACCTTACAATCTCATATTCTTTTACAATAATCCATGTAAAAATGAAAAGTATGACTGCCCCTGCCACTATCCATGACAAGCCAATCTGGACAGTGTCGCTAAACATCAAATACAGCCCGTAAGCCATTATTCCAAACCCAAGCCACAGGAACTTGTCCAAAACCATCTTCATTATTTCAAATTCCTGTTGCTCGCTTAATCTTCTTTTCATTTTATCCAATTACAACAATAAAAAAATCCTTTTGCGCGTAAAAAGTAGATTGGTCAGTCACGACGGAAGTTTCTATGTTTAACACATCAAATGTAAAAAAATAGGAACCAGCCTTTGCAGTTGTTGGTATGTTCATTCTTATTTGTCTTACATCAAATTCTGCAGGCGGCAAAACGTACTCGCTCTTTGAATATTGAAACCACTCATTTTCAGTTTCCTCAAGAGCAGTATCAAGGATAAGATTCGCCGGGGCAACGCTAACTGCATTAAACTTCATTTTATACTTCAATTCAGCATTTTCCTTGTTCCTTATGCCGACATCAAAAACTATCGAATCCCCTCTCTTGATTGTAATCTCGCTTCGGGGAAAGGCAACTTTTTCCTCAGATTCAATCAACTGCCTTCCAATCTTTGCCCTTACATCCTCGGTTATCTGCTCCTGCACGCCTGTTATTCCCTTGAACATGCCCCTTATAAATCCCAATCCCAGTCCAAGAAGAGTCATTGCAAGCACAACAATTACAATTGCCTGTATCGAAATTTCTAGAGAAGCCTTCTTATTGCGCATGATTCACCTCTTTTTCCAGCAATTAATCAATAACAAATCCATTGTACAGCTTATTTATAAATTTTTCTAATTGCGGCAATAAATTCCAAACAACAACATTTAAAAATAACTCAAAAATACGTTGCATTATGGCAAGAATAAGGAAATTTGTGGCTTACAGAAGGCTTAAAAGGCCGTACACAAGGACATCAAAGTTCAAGGCAAAATCGTACATAAGGATGTCCCCGAATGTAAAGGTTGTAAGGTTTGACACAGGCGATGCAAGCAAAATATTTGGGTGGACCCTTAACCTCTTGTCAAAATCTGCTTTGCAGATAAGGGACAATGCATTGGAAAGCGCAAGGCAAACCTCAAATAAGCTTCTTGAATCGCATCTTGGGCTGAACGGCTTCCACCTAAAAGTGAAAGTTTACCCCCATCAGGTGCTTAGGGAGCATGCGCTTGCATCAGGCGCAGGCGCTGACAGATTCAGCTCCGGCATGGCGCACTCATTCGGCAAGCCCATAGGGGTTGCCGCAAGGGTAAGGAAAGAACAGGTGCTTTTCCAGGTGAATGTCGACAAGCAAAACCTTGGCATAGCCAGACAAGCCCTGGAAAGAGCCTCAAAAAAGCTTCCCTGCTCATGCATGATACAGACTCTGGAAAATAAATGATTATTCCTTAGTTAATCAAAAACTATAAATAGTCCTTTTAATCCTCATTTTTATGGTTCTCGAACTGCTTAATCAAATAACAACCAACAAGTACCTTCATTCTGTTATAATACTCGTGATATTCTATGCCCTGTCGCAGATTGTCGTTATTGTATCGCAGAAAATAATCCTCAGAATAACAAAAAGAACAAAGACAATAATCGATGATTTGATAGTTGCGAAAATAAACAAGCCAATATCGCTTATACTCCTTCTTATGGGATTGAGGCTTGCAATAATCCCGCATCAAATAAGGGCGGACATACTCGACATAGCCGAGCATATTATCTCCACACTGGTAATCGCTGTTGTAACCTACATTATAATTGAAATATTTGACATATTGATAATCAACTGGGGCAGGAAATTTGCGTCAAAAACAGAGTCAAAGGTTGATGACGAGGTTGTGCTTCTTTTCCAGAAATTCTCAAGGATAGTCCTGAGCTTTATAGGCTTAATTTTCATACTCAATGCCTGGGGCATAGAAGTCGGGCCTTTGCTTGCCTCGCTTGGAATAGCAGGAATTGCAGTTGCTTTTGCATTGCAAAGCACCCTCGGCAATATCTTTGGAGGGGTTTCATTGATTGTTGACAGGAGCATAACTGTTGATGATTTTATAAAGCTGGACGACGGAACTGAAGGCACTATCATGGACATAGGGCTCAGGAGCACCAAGATAAAAAGCAGGGACGGCGACTTGATAATACTGCCGAATGGAAAGCTGGCAGATTCAAAAATATATAATTACCACAAGCCATTGCCAACCACAAGGGTGGGAGTTGATTTTGGAGTCAAGTACGGCTCGGATGCCGAGGAGGTCAAAAAAATAGCGCTAAAGGAATTAAACAGCCTGAAAGGCGCGCTGAAAGAGCCTGCTCCTCAGGTTATTTTCACTGAAATGGGCGATTATGCGCTTAGATTCAAGGCTTTCTTCTGGGTAGAATCTATTGAGGTAAAGTTAGAGGCAAAAGAGGCTGCGACAACAGCCATTTACAATGCATTGAACAGGAACAAGATAGGAATACCATTCCCGACAAGGACCGTTTACCTGAATAAATAGGGATAGTTGAACTCAATAAATTTGTTATGGTCAAACCATTCCAAAATTGCTGAAATCAAGTCAACTTCATTATCGCTTGTAATAGTATACAATAATCTCCATCCTCTGGGCATATCATACTTCCAAAGGTTTTTTATTCCCCATTTTTTTATATATTCATCAGGGATTAATCTTTTTGGAACATGAATCCCCGAAAAAGCATTTTGCTTTAAATCTTTAATTGCCCTAATCATGGATTTTTTAACAAAATCATCTTCTGGCAAAGAGTTAAAACTATTCTCTAGTTCGTCAGAAATAAAAACAACCCTAGAAGGCTTTATCATAATTTAATCTCAGCTCTTTGCCTTAGTCTTTTTGCCAATTCTGGATTCCAAATGTATCCAATCTTCCCTTTTCTGTCTATGGCAATCTTGTTAATTTCCTGCAAATAGTCCAAAATAACTAAGTAAGTCTGCCACATTACCTTTTTTGGCAATTTTTTCCACAATTCTGTCCTATTTAACTCACCACTATACTTATCAATAAATCTCTCTACCATTAACACTGTATCTAGTGTTGGCGACCTTACAAATGGATTTTTTAATAGTTGCTTTTGCATAATAACACTAATATATCAATTGATATATAAAACTTTCGCTTTACAACGAAAACTGCCCTTTGATTTTGCGCGCAATTTTACCACGCTTTGCAGGGTAAAAGAGTTTAACATTGCGAATACGTTACCCGCTCAATATATCTGTTATTATTCTATAAGTCTCAGGGTATTTCTCTGTGTCAAGGATTTCGGTATGCAGTGTGCTCCCGAACAGCGGGCAGGTGCCGTTTACAAAGTGCAGCTCGGCATTCTCCAGCTTTGCATTTTCAGACAGTACTATGCCGTCCCCATCGCCGAGCTTCATGCTGCAGCCACGCCCTATCACCGAGTAAAGCCTGGTTTTTTTCGGCTGCTTTGAATTGTCATTCAATTTGTTGATGAACAGGCTGTTCTCCTGCATGTCTACACATTCCCTGTTCTCGCCTACAAATCCGCAGTAATCGCCGATTGCACCTGAAATGCCATTATTCGGGGCGGATATCATAATTAATTTGTCAACATCATCATCGCCGAATATCTGGATGTACCTTCTTGCAACCAAGCCGCCCATTGAGTGCGCAATTATGCTGACTTTTGGCTTGTTGGTCCTTTCTTTGACAATTTCAATTAAATCCTTAAGCCTTAGCGCATAAGTGTCGATATTCTCGCTTTTTGTCGGCACCATGATGTACTTGTCATCTTTTCTGAAGGCGTCATAATAATAGCTGGCTTTTACCGTTACCGGCTTTCCTGACAAGCCCCAGATTCCCTGCTGCAATTGCTCATTTTTGGAGTAAAGGGACACTATTCCTGCATTGAGGTAGCCGTCATCCTGAAGTTTTGCCTGCAGCTTGTTGAAGGAATCCAGGGAGAATTCAGGGGAGTTGTCTTTTGCAAACGAATGCCCGTGCAGGAATATCACAGGAAATGTTTTTGGATTGTTTTTGCATGACTCGTCCCTGCAGCAGGGCCTGCATTCCCCGAAAATGCAGCAAATCGGCGGGTTGTCGCTTAAGTTAGTGTCTATTTTCGAAGTGATGTTGTATGATATGTTGAGGCTTACAGGCTTGAAATCAAAGTAGCCTGTTTTTTCAGGCCCGAGTTTTTGGCATTTATCCAGTATTTCCAAGGCATCCCGGGAAAGATTTATTTTTGATAATAAGTGCAATGAAAGGTTTACGGACTCGTTGTAAGCTATCAATTCGATTTCTGTCAGGTTTTTTGGCAAAGCATATTCCGCGATTTTAACGATATCAGGGCTTGTTTTATTCTCTAATCTTATTTTTTCAAATGAGCCAAAGTACGAATTATTTACGCTTCGCACCAGATTATCCCTGAAATCAGCTGCCGCCTGCAGAAACCTTTCATCTGATGGAAAGCTTGTGTTGCTGGTTTCAATCAGCGCTGAGGTTTCATTTCTTATGATTGGGTGCATTTGGTTTAACTCCTTCAATGAATCGCAATTTTGCCTTAAGTACGCGGAATTAGGGTATTTTTCAATGAAATTCCCAGAGTTTTCAATCATGCCTGCTGCAGAGATGTTTTTACTGCAGTCCTGCCTCAGGCTGCACAGCAGGTCATTCTCAAATTTCAGATAATATTCTGTTTTAAAGAACAGCTCAGCTGCCGGAATTCTTGTTTTTTCTGTTAATGAATTTTGCTGCTTTGTTATATCGCCTATTTCATCGACTATCGCTGCATAGCTTTCAAATGTGTTGTTTGCCATTGAAGACGAAATTCCGTTAAATTTATCCATTATAACTGAAGAATTGTTTAATGTTTCGTTATCGTCTAGGATATTTGCGTAACTGCCCAGATCATTCAAATTTTCGTTTAAGGTTTTCAGTTTAAGCAATAATCCATTGTGCAGATTGACTGCGCTGTCAATTTCCCAGTCCAGATTTTTGATTGAATTTTCAACATCGCGCAGAACCATGAAGTAGCTTTCGTTGAACATCCGGCTTAGCTTAACATAATCCTCAACTGCCCATATGCTTCTGAGGTTTTCTATCGAAATCCTTGTCTTGTCATAGGCATCATCAATGCTTATCTTTTCTTTTGACAGGTTATTCAAGTTAACCTTATGCGCCAATTCAAAATATTTCTGGTTAGTCTGCTGGTGCAGCACGTCTATGCCGCTCAGAATCATAAGCAGTTCCGTTACATTCTTCTTTAGTATTTTTTTCAGCTCTTTTTCGGTCTCTGTAAGATCATAGTTAACTGTGATTAGTGAAGTCTTGTACTTTTCAGGGCTTTTTGTGAAGCACAAAAATGACTTTATGCTATGGCATTTGGCTTCAAAGCTGTATATGTCCTGCCCGGAGCCGAGCCTCTTCACACTCAAGTCGTAGCTTTTAGTGAAATGCCGCCCTTTTTGAATATCAAAACCGCCTTTGTCGACAATCTCGCTTATGCTCATGTCGCTGAATGCATATGAGCATGACGCCCTGCAATATGCAGCATTGTCAATGGACACGTCAAACGCAACTTTGCTCGTTTCCCCATAATGCATGTCAAATGATTTCTGCTGAGGGGCCAGATAAACAATCAGCTCATTGCCCAGCAGGAAATTTATTTTTTGGTTGAAGACGACAAAGCCATAGATGAGCAGCAGGGTGGCTATAACAATAATAAGAAATTCATATCGCTTCCAAAACGATTTTGGACTTTCTTTCGGTGTTTGTTCAGGCACAACTGATTTAGGTAACCCATACAATAAATAGTTTTCGGGTAACACTTACAAAATCAAATATAATCTATAACCTATCTTTTCTATATAGTAAATAAATATACCCTCCCTTATTTTACCTATATAAAAACAAAACCTTTATATATAAGTTATTACCATTTTTACACTATTAATATACATTTTTGTATACCAATATAGAAAATAACGTAAAAGACGTTGGGACATAGATATAGCGACTCATCGCCGCTGGCTTTCTCAATATGAGGAAGTATGTTAATCTATCTGCCCATAATTTCAAATGGCAACAGAACTTATCAGCTTAGGAGTACTCTTCTTGTGCGCAATAATAGGAGGAATAATAGCAACAAGGTTCAGGCAGCCGGCTGTATTCGGCATGCTGCTGGTCGGGGCGATAATCGGGCCAAATTCACTAAGCCTTGTCAAAGACGGCAATATGATTAATATAATGGCTGAATTCGGCGCAATACTCATACTGTTTATTATCGGGCTCGAGTTTGATGTTTCAAAGATGATGAAGCTCGGCGCGAGATCAATTTTGATAGGGCTTTTGAAATTTGCGATAGTCTTGTTTTTCGGCTACGAAACAACCCTGCTCCTGGGATTCAGCGTGAATGTCGCGCTGTTTGTGGGCGTTATACTCTCTTTCAGCAGCACTGTTGTTGTTGTAAAGGTTCTTGAGCAGAAGGACATGTTCAGCAGGAAAGAGGTGCCTTTGCTCGTCGCAGTGCTGATAATAGAGGACATACTTGCTGTCCTGACCCTCACATTTTTTTCGGGAGTATCCAACTCAAGCGCAAGCATTCTCTCAACATTCGAGCATATTGTTTTTTCAATAGCGATACTGGTGTTTGCGTACTTCATCATGATGAAAGTTTTGAGATTTGGAATAAACATAGTACTCAACAACAACAGCGACGAATCCGTTTTGGCTTTTCTTTCACTGGGCATAGGCGCTTTGTTCAGCTATTTTGCATTTTACCTGGGACTGACGCCTTCTGCAGGCGCATTTTTAGCGGGCAGCTTAATAGCATCGCTGCCGAATGCAAAGGATTACGGAAGGGCCATACACCCGTATGCGATGATTTTCACGTCGATATTCTTCATTTCAATGGGAACTCTTGTTGATTTCAGGGCTGTCGAGTCAAACATCGCCCTTATTTCGGCATTGATAGTAACAATACTTATTTCTAGGCTCATCGCGATAGGCTTTCTTACATTCCTGCTGGCAAACTTCAAGAATGAGCAGCCGTTTTTTTCAAGCATTGCTATGATGTCCATAGGCGAGTTTTCACTGCTTGTGGCAAAAGAAAGCCAGAAATTTGCAGTAGGCATAGACTTGGTTACAATCACGGCAGCAATCATCTTCATCACCGCCATACTGATGTCCATAGGCATAAGCTACAGCGAAAACCTCCACAACGCGCTTAACTCAAGAATGCCGCTGAAGACAAAGCTGAAGCTCGAGAGGCTCTCAAGCTACATGCGAAAGTTTTTTGACCAGATGGAGATAGAAACATTTTTCACAAAGAAGCTTAAAGCCGAGTCAAGACTGGCTTTTGCGCTGCTTGTGATAATCCTGTTTACATTCTTCATTTTGAGGAGAGTTGCGCTGCTGGTCAATATCAATTACAGCCCATTGGCATTATATGCCTTTTACGCAGCCAGCTCCGCATTGATGATTTACCTGCTGAGCCTTGCCTATAAGAAGCTGAAGTCCATGCACAACACGCTGGCAGTCATTTTAACAAACGTGGACAGCTCAAGAAACCTGAAAAAATGCATAAGGATACTGAACAACCTGCTGCTTGCGCTGCTGCTGCTTTTCTCGGCAATGCTGTTCCCTTTTGCCATGTTCGCCCTGAATCTGGACGCATGGGCAAATATAATACCTTTCGCCCTTATAATGGTGACTTTTTACTGCATAAAAAATTCAGTCGTGCTTATAGACTGCACGCACTACACCCCAAGCTACAGCACAGGCGCTTCTGCTGCAAAACTGTAGCACAAACTATTTAAATAAACATCATTTCTTGCTTTTATTCTAAATAGGGAGGTTGCTATGGTTAGCTTTAAACTGTGCATTTCAGACCAGTCCGGAAAAACATACCAGAAGGAAGTGAAGGACAGCCTTGCAAGGCCTTTTGTCGGGCTGAACATAGGCGAGACGATAAAAGGGGAAAGCTTTGATATAAACGGATATGAATTCCAGATTACAGGAGGCTCTGACTATTGCGGCTTCCCGATGAGGAGAGGCATTCTCGGCCTGAGGAAAAAGCTGGTTACATACGGGGGCGTGGGCTTCAGGGGCGGTGCAAAGGGCATAAAGCGCAGAAAAACAGTCTGCGGGCACAAAATCCATGAAAGAATATCACAAATAAACCTGAAAGTTGTGAAGCAGGGGAATAAAAAGCTTGCCGAAGCACTTGGCATGGAAAAGCCGGAGCCGAAGGAAGAAGGCAATGAAGTAAAGGAGCACAAAACCGAGGATAAAAAGCAGGAAAAGCCGGCAAAAGAGCAAAAGGAAGAAAAGAAGGAATAAAATTTCAATAATAAAAATCAGCAAAAACCAAATCAAAAAATAAACGAGAGCGTCCTTTAGGGGCATGTGTGATTAAGGAAACCAGCTTGCTATGTTTATTACAATGTTTGGCGAGGCGGAGAGGCTGTGAACTAAAAAGATAAGGCAAAACAGTGCCCGCCTGTGCCGCCGAGCGTAACTAACGTCGCGAAGCGACGGATTGAATTTATAAAATAGTAATAAACCAAAAATATTTGCCGAAGGCGGATTGAAAAAATAAAGATGTTCAAATACCTATTAAGAATAAATTGATTTCAAAACCCACAATATGGCTAGAAAGAAGAAAGATGAGCAGCAGCAAGAGCATGAGGAATTGCCGCAGCAGCCCGTGCTTAACATCGGGATGGTCGGGCACGTCGACCATGGAAAAACCACGCTGCTTGAAAGGCTGAGCGGCAAATGGACAGACACTCATTCTGAAGAGCTGAAAAGGGGCATCACAATAAGGCTGGGCTATGCCGATGCCACATTCAGGAAGTGCATTAAATGCGAAGGGGCAAAAGCCTACACGACAAAAGAGAGCTGCGCAATCTGCAAGTCCGCAGCCGCTCCTCTAAGAAAAGCCAGCTTTGTGGATGCGCCTGGGCACGAAAGCCTGATGGCAACTATGATAGCAGGCGCAACAATCATGGACGGCGCCTTGCTGCTAGTCGCAGCGAATGAGGAATGCCCCCAGCCGCAGACCAGGGAGCACGTCATGGCCTTGCAGATAATAGGGGTCAAAAACGTCATTGTGGTGCAAAATAAAATAGACCTGGTGAGTGAGGAGCAGGCCCTTGAAAATTACAGGCAGATAAGGGATTTTCTCAAAGGGACATCTTATGAAAATGCGCCTGTTGTGCCAATCTCTGCGCAGCACAGGGTTGGATTGAATTTGCTGATGCAGGTGATTGACGAGAATATTCCTACCCCGGCCAGAGATTCAAATAAAGAGCCGCTGATGCTTGTTGCAAGAAGCTTTGACATAAACAAGCCCGGCATAACTCCTGACAAGCTGGTTGGCGGCGTCCTGGGAGGAAGCCTGAAGCAGGGCATTCTGAAGGTTGATGATACTGTAGAGATAAGGCCCGGAAGGGTTGTGATTGAAAAAAACCAGCAGGTCTGGAAGCCGCTGGCTACAAAAATAACAAGCTTGAATTCGGGCGGCGAGAATTTGGAGCAGGTTTCACCAGGAGGCTCAATCGGCGTTTTGACGTCGCTGGACCCTTCAATTGTAAAGTCAGACCAGCTTACAGGCTCTGTGGTTGGATTGCCCGGAAAGCTTCCAAAAGTGTGGAATGAATTAGTGCTTGATGTGCACCTGCTTCAGAGAGTTGTAGGCACAAAAGATGAGCTTACAGTTGAGCCGATAAAAATGGCAGAAGCATTAATGCTGAATGTTAATTCCGCTGCCACTGTCGGCATTGTTATTGAACTAAGAAAAAACAAGATAAAATGCAGGCTGAAGCTGCCTGTGTGCGCTGATGCAGGGCAAAGAGTCACGATTTCCAGAAGGATTGGCAACAGGTTCAGGCTGATAGGATACGGGGAGATTGTGGAGAAGTGAGAAAGGTTAATTTATTTCATATTTTATTTTTTTGTTTAAATGAGCGTCAAGCGTTTTTCTAAGCAGGTTTTCATCGAATTTGCCATAATTTCTGCTTCTGCCGCCAAAAAACAATATAGTTCTCCCATTCTCCTTTCTAGCTTTTACATCACCACCGCCACACTTAGGAAAATCATTAAAATTTAAACCATTCGCATCTAGCTCATCGTAGAATCTTTCCTTAATATCCTAATGCTCTTTATCTTTAATGCCTTGCAGTCTTGGTATCCTTGCTCCCCATACCTGAAAAGCAGCTCATTAGTACCAGTAAATAATAAACTTTCATGCTCTAATAGTTCATCAAGAGGCTTAATTTCTGCCATTTCAGAAAGCACAGTTATTCGGTTTATAAATATTTCTCTTTTAACCACTCTAAAGTAGCAAAAACCGAAAGGTTTAAATACTAGTTCTTTCCTTGTATATGCCATGAGGGGGTTGGTTATATTAATAGCAATACTTGCAGTTATGGCTTCTTTCAGCTTTGTAGCTTTAAGTATAAGCGGCAATAGCGAAAAGGCTGAAATAATAAAAGAGTCAAAACCATTAGAGTTCAGCACTTACACTGCTGCTGTCTGCGAAAACAAGGGCGAAGTTGTCCATTGCAGGGACGAGTTCTTTGTAAACTGCAACGGCACAGTCTCAAAGGCAGCTGATGTCGCTGAATGTGAAGGGATAAAAGTCGAGGTTCCGAAAGCGCTTGGGTTTGCGACTTTCAGCAGTGATTGGAAGGATCCGAGGAATTGAGTTATTCCCCCTCGAACTGCACCATTGAGAATAATTTATAGCCTTTTGCTTCTATTTTTTCTCTTCCATGTAAGTCTGGGAGTTCAATTATAACAGCACATTCAATTACTTGTCCGCCAAGTTTTTCAATCAGGTTTATTGATGCCATTAATGTACCGGCTGTCGCTATCAAGTCATCCACTAGCAGAACCCTCGCTCCTTTCGGAATTGCATCAACATGGACTTCTACAACTGCTCTTCCGTATTCAAGCTCGTAATGCTCCTTGTTGGTTTTTGCAGGCAATTTTCCCTCTTTTCTTATCGGCACAAAACCCTTGTGCAGCCTGTGTGCAACAGCCCCTCCAAGAATAAATCCACGGCTTTCTATGCCGGCAACCAAGTCTATGTTGTCATTTTTGTACCTTTCACATAATTTGTCAATTACATAATTAAATGCCTTGGCGTCTTTTAGAAGCGTTGTGATGTCCCTGAACATGACTCCCTGCTTTGGCCAGTTGGGGATTGTCCTGATGACTGATTTTAGGTCCATAAAATTCCGGTTTTTAATCTTATATTTAAATTTTCTTAAACAATCTTTTTAAACAACACAATATTACTTCTGTTTAATGCTTGTCAACAGCCAGAACCGTATGGATGCAGGATTCTTCTGTTTACTTGATAAACCAGCAGTTATTGCCGCACAAATTCGAGATTTATCAGTCAAAAAATCATCTTGAAACGACCGATGCAATCAAGACAATGATTGTCAGGGGAGCTCCTGCAATCGGCGCAACTGGGGCTTTTGGCATTGCGCAGGCTGCCATTGAATTTACAGGCAAAGATTTTGAAATTTTTAAAATTCACCTGAAAAAAGCCGAATATGTTTTGAAATCTACAAGGCCGACTGCAAATGACTTGGCTTTCGGAATTGATTTTGTTTTAAACAAGGCTCTAGACAATTTTGACGTCGATATTGCAAAGAAATATGCGCTGAAAGCTTCAAATGAATACGCTGACTGGAGCGCTGAAATGTGCAGGCAGATTGGCGAGCATGGCAACCAATTAATAAAAAATAACCAGAACATACTGACGCACTGCAATGCAGGAGCTTTGGCTTGCGTTGATTTTGGAACTGCTTTGTCGCCGATAAGGATTGCGCATTACAGCAAGAAAAATATTTTTGTTTATGTAGACGAGACACGCCCTAGAAACCAGGGAGCTTCATTGACTGCATGGGAATTAGCGCAGGAAAAGATAAGCCACTCAATTATTGCCGACAATGCAGCAGGATTTTTCATGAATCAGGGCAAAATTGACATGGTTATTGTGGGAGCTGACAGGATTGCAATGAACGGCGATGTTGCAAACAAGATAGGCACTTATGAAAAGGCTGTGCTTGCAAAAGAAAATAATGTGCCGTTTTATGTTGCAGCGCCATCGTCAACTTTTGACATAAGTGCAAAAACCGGAGAAGATATACCAATTGAAGAAAGGAGTGAAGACGAGATTTTGTATATGCATGGAATGGACGAAAAAGGCAATATAAATAAATTTAGAATATCGCCCATGGAAAGCACTGCAAAAAATCCTGCTTTTGATGTGACACCAGCGAAATACATAACTGGGATTATAACTGAGAAAGGTGTTATAAAGCCGACAAAAGAGGAGATTGAGAGGTTTATTGGAAAAGTCGGTAAGAATTAAATATTTATTTAACTAAATGGGAAGATTATTATACAGAAGGAAGATTAGGAGGATTGAATGGATGAAGAAGGTATGCCTTTAACGGAATTTGTAAATCAAAGTATAACTAAAATTATGGCGGGGTTGCCGAATGGAATCAAACTCAAAGATTCCATTGATTTTGAACTTTCTGTTGTATTAACTAAAGGTGTTGATGGGAGTTTTGCATTCAATGTTTTGAAACTTGGGGCAAATAAAAAAACTGAAGAATTTCAAAAGATTAGATTTTCAGTTACAGATAAAGAACCAGAAATTGACCCTATTAAGGAAGCACAAAAGAATCTACTAAGAAAGAGGGGTTTGTTATAATAAAAGGAATTGATTATGATTTCACCTATACTTAAAGCAACTCATAAATATAGAAAGGACAAAGTGTACTGGACTATATTTTTATTATTTTTAATCTATCTGTTATACCAACTTTATTCATTTTTATATTTTGATTTACGTTCTTTGAAGTATGTTAAAATTGATATCACTTGGTTAATTTTTCGCTTTTTGACATGTCTAATTATAACTTCAAATATACTCATATTAGTAAAATTATATAAATTTAGTTCAAATTTGCTATTATGGTTAAATTTATTTTTTACCTTTCACTTTTTAGAGATTTTAATCGCTATCGGAAGCCTAAAAAAATTGCTTATAGATATACCTCCTCAAACAATTGTTAGAGTTTTAGGAGTATTAGCTATAATGGTGTTCGTATGGTTCATAAGTTATAGGTACATAAGTAAAAGAGTTATAGAAATAAAAAATTAAAGAAAAAGGAAGAGATTATGCTATTGTCTCAAAAAATAGTTCATTTTTTAAATATTTTTAAGAGTATTTTAAGTAGGTGACGTTAACTTTACACCTCAAAATTTTCAACAACCTTTATAAACTCAAATATATTCTAACAAGACGATAAAAATGGACTGGGGGATGAAG
>JAGVXR010000014.1 GCA_018303645.1 Candidatus Woesearchaeota archaeon | reverse complement strand
GTTTTGTTTTTTGGAGTTTAAGGCAAATATTCTAATTAACTTTATAGTAGTTACTCATTCCAAATATTTAAATAGGCTTTGATGTTACTCTATATAAAATGTCTTTAGGTAACAAAGATTTGGGAGAAATACTGGCAAAATGGGGTTTAAGTGATACATTAGGAGAGATTTCTGAAAGTGATGTAACTTATTTGGCAGAAACATTTAGTCTTTTGCACACACTCTACAACCTAGAGGAGAGGATTACAACAAGACAACCGTATCATGAAATAAATCGGGCAAAAATATCTGATTCTGTAAGAAAGCAATTGTTGCAATTCAATGCACTTTATCAAATAGCAGAAGAACTTTCACAACCAAACTCTCATTTATCAGATTTTCAATCGCTTGAACTTACCCAAATACAATCAGAAATGCCTCGAGAATATGTAGTTAAATGTATTCTTTTTAACTTGATAACCAAATATCACATAACTCCGAGAGCAAGCGCAAAAGAAGATTTAAACAGAAGGCTCATTGGCGGTTTTTTTAGTAAATATGCTGAAGGTATTTTGCCTGACTCTTTAGACGAAAAAGCGAAAGCAATTGTCTTACCCGAGGAATATCAAAAACATTTTGATACTTTTGTTGAAGCAACAAATAATGTTGTAAGTGCGCATACTTTCGGGGCAGTAATGGGTTCTTTAAGGCATTTATAATAAAAATTTATCCACCCATCGGCAACTTTCCCCCGAACTTCTTCATGAACTTTCCCATGTCACCCTTGCTGCCCTTGAACATCTTGACCATTTTTTTTGACTGCCTGTACTGCTTTATAAGTTCCCTGACCTCGTTTGCAGGGATTCCTGAGCCTTTTGCAATCCTTTCAACCCTGCCGGAGTCCACAAGTTCAGGGTCTTCCAATTCTTTTTTTGTAAAGCTCTGCATTGCATATTTCCATTTTTTAAGCTTAGATTCCTGGACCTGAAGCATTTCCTTTGGCAGCTTCAACTGCCCAAAGCCCGGAATCATCTCGACTATTTGCGACAAGGGGCCCATTTTTGACATTGATTCCATCTGCTCGTACAAGTCGATGAGGTTGAACTCGCCTTTCAAAAATCTCTTCCCCAAGTCTTCTGCGTCTTCAACCTTTATTACCTCTTTTGCCTTCTCCAGCAGCGCTTCCAAATCACCCATGCCCAGAATCCTTCCAACAAAACCCTGCGGATTGAATTGTTCCAAATCGTCAATTTTCTCCCCGATACCAATAAATTTTATCGGCGCGCCTGATACAGAGCATGCAGTCAAAGCTCCCCCGCCTTTTGCAGTGCCGTCCATTTTTGAGACAACAACTCCGGTTATGCCGCAGCTCTTGTGGAACTGCTCCGCCTGCTTTTGCGCTGCCTGCCCAATGTCTGCAGAAATCACGAGCAGGTTTTCATTTGGATTTATTTTTTTATTTACTTCTTCAATTTCTATAATTAAATCATGGCTTAATGCATCCCTTCCGGAAGTGTCAATAATCAACACATCATAATCCCCAAATTCATCCTTGTATTTTTCCCATATTTCAACAGCATCCTTTATTTTCTTGTCAGAGAATACTTTTACATTCGCGTGCTTTCCAACCTGCTCAATCTGCTCCATTGCAGCAGGGCGATGGACATCCAAGCCGACAAGCGCAACCTTGTGGCCCCTTTTTGAGAAGTACTTTGCAAGCTTTCCCGCTGTTGTTGTTTTTCCCGAGCCGAACAGGCCGACAAGCATTATCTTGAAGGGCTTTTTATTGACTTCTATTTTCTGCTGCTCTTTTCCCAGGAATGTTACAAGTTCATCATATACAATGTTGATTAACTGCTCTTTTTTTGTCAGGCCTTTTGGGGATTCCTCCCCAAGAGCCCTTTTTTTTATTTTTTCAGTCAGATCAAACACAAGCTTTACGTTTACATCTGCCTGCAATAAGGCTCTTTGAATGTCTTTCACTAACTCGTTGATTAGCTTCTCATCTACAAACAATGACTTTGCTATTTTTTGAAGCGTGTTTTTTAAGGCATCGCTTAATTTTTCCAATACCATAACAGATAGGATTAGAAAATGGTTTATAAAGATTGCTGGAAATGTGCATTAATCCAATAGAAACCTTTAAATCATGGTTTTGTCTTTAGCAGAATATGGCACTTTCAAAAAAGGAAGAGGATATCCTGAAGTCAATTAAAGTACCATCTGAAAACAACCCAAGAAAACCTGAATTCCCGCCGGGCAATCCAAAATTTCCAGCTACTCCAACTTATAGGATAAAGGTGCCTGGCTTCTCAAATGTGTGGCTTAAAGACGAAAGCATCAATCCCACGGGAACCCACAAGGACAGGATGGCATGGGAGATGGTTGTTACTTACAGGGATTTCCTGCTTGCCAAAAAAAATGGGCAGATAAAAGGGAAGCTGCCGCATATGTCAATTATATCTTCGGGCTCGGCGGCTGTTGCAATACAAACACAGCTTAAAAAATACAAACTACCCTGCCTCAAGGTTTTGGTTAACGCTGATACGGACACTTTCATTTTAAAGTGCATGAAAAAGATTGGCTGCGAAGTTTTTGAAACCAATTTATCGAAAAAGCCATTCCATTGGAAAGAGATTTTGGCGCTGACTCACAACTTAAACGGGTTTGACATCACTTCAAACGAGGCGCTTGGCCCCACAACAAGGTTTTATGACTGGATGAGCTATGAGATAATAAATAATTCGCCTGACTACTGCTTTATTCCCTTCGGCACTGGAAATCTGTTTGAGAATATCCTAAACGTCAACAAGAGGGAAGTGTCATCAAAAAATCACGATCCCAGATTTAAGGGCAATGTTGCAAAATTAAGGAACTGCAATTTTATAGGCGCAACATCAAACAACCCAAAAACAAAAGCTGACAAGCTCTACTCCCCACATCTGCCCTTTGTGCATTACGACGAGCATTGGATTCAGCTTTATAGGTACGCTGGATTCTGCGGGCATGAATCTGATGTTTGCCTTCTGAAGGAACATTTCCTTGACGCGGCGATGAAGATTGCCGAATCACAAGGCATACAATGCGAGCCTTCTGGTATTGCAGGGCTTGCGCTTATGCTGCAGATGAAAAACAGATTGCCAAAAAACAAAAAAATGCTTATTGTTAACACTGGCAAAACCAAATACCCCTAATCGATAGCTTCCAACCAATTCAAACCTATCAAAAGATATTTAAAAAGGATTAACTGCATTCTTTGCTATGCCAAGCAAAAACTTCCTATTGCTGTCGATGGAAGATGATAAGATAAAGAAAGTGTCGAATGTGATAAGCAACGACTCCTGCAGGAGGATTCTCGACTATTTGTCAGGCAAAGACGCAACAGAGTCTGAATTAGCGGCAAAGCTGAATATCCCAATTTCAACAGTACATTATAATCTGCAGCAATTGATGGAAACGGGCTTGATTGAGTCAAAAGAATTCCACTACAGCGAAAAGGGCAAGGAAGTAAGCCATTACCGGCTTGCAAACAAGTATATCATCATAGCTCCAAAAAAGACTTTCGGCATAAAGGAAAAATTAAAGGGCATTCTGCCAGTTGTTTTGATTGCAAGCGGCGCTGCTTTTGTCATACAATTAGTCAATAGGTATTTATCTAAAACAAGTGTTTTAAGCGGGGATTTAATGGCAAAATCAATGGCTGAAAGCGCTGCTGCGCCTGCAGTTGCATTCATGGAAGCTTCAGCTCCTGCAAAGGCGTCATTACTGCCGCAGAACATTGCATTGTGGTTTTTGGCAGGCGCCATATTCGCATTGCTTGTATATTTGATGATAAGCATGTTTAGGAAGAGGTTAGATTAGAATGGATAAAAAAATCATAATAATATCAGGAATTATTACATTTATTATTTTCGGTTTTTTAATGGGGGCAATTATTGATTTTAAACCAACTTTTTGCACTCAAAAAGGATGTTATTGCCACAATCAACTAGAAGAAATTCCATGCAATAATTGTGGTTCATCCGATCCTTTGTTTATGACTTTCATAATCAATGTAGAAAAAGATTGCTCATCTAAAGAGATTGTTATATGCGAGAATGACAAAGCTGTAGGCAAAAGGTTTGATGTGGATTATGGTTCATGTAAATATAACCTAAAATTTTTCGGTGGCACAATTGATAATTGGATATTATCTATTAGAACGTTGCTTTTTGGATATCCTGGTTCAGAAGATATTGAAGAGGTATCTGTAGGGCAGACGTCTTTGCCATAAAAACAAATTTAATAAACATTGATTGATAACTTCAACCCAATTTGAAGCTATCGCTGGGTATTTATATATAGGCATATTACACATAAAATGATGATGAAAATGAGAATAAGCAACTTTGGGCTTTGGATTTTAATGGCTTTCCTAGTTATAGCTGCTGTTGCGTGCAAGCCGGAAATCACAGAAGACAAGGGGCTTGAAACTTCGCAGGAATTAAAAAAGTTCTCTTCAGTTAATGAATTGAGGGAGTACCTGCAGAAAAACGCACAGGCAAGCTACGGCACCAAATATTTTGGCGGCATTTCAAGAGCCATGACGATGGAGGTTACAGAAAGCGCGGCTCCATCGGCAAAAATGGCAGCTGATTCAGGCGCATCACAGTATTCCACGACAAACATCCAGGTTGAGGGCGTTGACGAGGCTGACTTTGTGAAGAACGACGGCAGGCATATTTACACGCTCACTCAAAACAAGCTGGTTATTGTTGATGCTTACCCTGCTGAAAATGCAAAAATAGTCTCTGAAACAAAAATAGGCGGAATGCCAAGAAACATGCTTGTCAACAAGGACAGGCTTGTTGTGTTCTCAGACGACAACGCCCAGGTGCCTTACTTTGCAGAGTTTGACTTCGTGCCAAGGCCGAGGTACACCCAAAAAACCCATGTCTTTGTTTATGACATAGAGGACAGGAGCAGCCCAAAGCTCGTAAATGACTACAGCATAAACGGCTATTACTTTGAATCAAGAATGATTGGCGATTATGTGTATTTCATCGCCAAGGACAATGTTTATTTTGACGGCCCGATAATAGCGTTGCCCGCAATAAGGGAGTCCTCAAGAATCATAGCAAAGCCTGACATTTACTATTTTGACAATCCCGAGCAGAACTATGTTTTCCACACAGTAGCTTCATTCAACATTTTTGATGACAACGATGAAGTTAATGCAAAAACATTCATGATGGGCTACTCAAACACATTGTATGTATCGCAAAACAACATTTACATTGCATACCAGAAGAACCGGCCATGGCGCTATTACGAGGCGCATAACGAGGAAAGGTTCTATGAAGTTGCTGTGCCATTGCTTCCGAGCGAAGTTAGAAGCGAAATAAACGAAATAAAAAATGACGCCAGCCTGAGCTCCCAGGAAAAATGGGACAAAATTTCCTCGATTTTGGAAGACATGTACAACAGCATGGAAGATGGTGAAAGGCAGAAGCTGATTGAAAAAATAGAAAAGGCAATCGAGGAATACGAGATAAAGCTTGAAGCAGAGAGAAGGAAAACTGTCATCCACAAAATTGGCATTGACAGCGGCAATATAGAATACAGGGCAAAAGGCGAGGTTCCGGGCTATCTGCTCAACCAGTTTTCAATGGACGAGCACAATGGCAATTTAAGGGCTGCAACAACAACAGAAATATGGGCAAGAAAATCTGTGATGTACAACAATGTCTTTGTGCTTGATGATGGCATGGGCACAATCGGAAAGCTTGAGGCAATCGCCCCTGACGAGAGGATTTACTCGACAAGGTTTTTGGGCGACAGGCTGTACATGGTTACATTCAAGAGGATTGACCCCCTGTTCGTGATAGACTTGTCATCTCCTGAAAACCCCGAAATACTTGGCGAGCTTAAAATACCCGGATTTTCTGACTATCTGCATCCTTACGATGAAAACCACATCATAGGCATAGGAAAGGAAACAGAAGGCAATGAATGGGGCGGGGTTTCTTTAAAAGGAGTGAAGCTTGCATTGTTTGATGTTTCAGACGTGAAAAACCCGAAGCAGCTTGACAAGTATGAAATTGGCGAGGCTGGAACTGACTCTGAGGCTTTGCATGAGCACAAGGCATTTTTGTTTGACAAAAACAAGAATTTGCTTGTGATTCCAGTCACAGAAGTAAGGGGCAAGATGGAATATGATTCAAGGCTTGGCTATTACAGGCAGAGATTGTGGCAGGGAGCTTACGTGTTCGACCTCAATGTCCAAGACGGATTCAAGGTAAAGGGAAAAATAACCCATAATGAAGGAGACGAGCAAAGCGATTATTACTACTACAGCTCGCCCAATGCAGTCAGAAGAAGCCTTTACATGGACGACGTGCTTTACACAGTTTCAATGGGCAAGATAAAGGCAAATGACCTGAACGACATTGAAAATGAAATCAAGGAGATAAAGCTGCCTTATGAAAAGCAAAGATATGATTATCCTTATCCTGTCAAGGCAGTTGGAAGCCCGGGGATGGCTGTGCCTGAATCTGCAGTTGCAGAGCGTGACATATAGGCAATGCACTGCCTTAAATAGTTAGGGAAATATTTATAAATTATATACTTATTCTATGCAAGAGTTTGTATAGTGATGAAAAATGGAAGAAGGAATTGAAGCTCGTATGAAGATGCCTGTAAGATTTCCGTCTGAACCATGGGCCGTATTGCAACCTGACCCATCGACCCCATATGACTTTTTTGGAGAATATCGCCAAAGATTTCGTCAAGATCCTGAAAAAATGTTGATGCTTGCAGTGCTTGAGGATGCAGTAGGAGTATATCAAAAAAATTTATTTGAGAGAAGCAGAAAGGGGAAAGCCAAGTTTAGAGAAGCTGAAGAATACATTTTAGAGGAAGGTAGCGATTGGCCATATTCTTTTGAAAATGCATGTGAATATGTGGGGTTGAATCCAGACTATGTCAGGCAAGGGCTTACAAATTGGAAAGAACAAAGGCTTGCCAATGCTTTACCAAAAAGTGCAAAAAGGAAGTATATCACATCAAGATAAAATATCAAATCTCAAACTTAACCTTTTTCTCCTCGATATTCTTCATTGATTTTTTAATTAAATCATCAACCTTGACGTCAAAATAAACCTTGTTGTCAATTGTCCTTACTGCAACCGTGCCTTTGCTTTCTTCCTTCTCGCCAACCGTTAAGATGAGCGGAATTTTCTGCGCCTGCGCCTCCCTCACTTTGTAGCCGACGCTTTCTGTCCTGTCGTCCAGCTCCGCCCTTATGCTGTTTTTTTCGAGCTCCTCTTTTATTTTGTTTGCGTAATCTGAATATTTGTCAGAAACAGTTAAAATCCTGGCTTGGATTGGAGCAAGCCATAACGGCAGTTTTCCGGCATAATGCTCAACCAATATTCCAATGAATCTTTCAAGAGAGCCAAGCAATGCCCTATGAATCATAATAACCCGATGCTTTGCATTATCCGCCCCGACATAATTTGCATCAAACCTTTCAGGCAGCTGGAAATCAAGCTGAATTGTTGCAAGCTGCCAGCTTCTTCCCAAGGCATCCTTGATATGGAAGTCGATTTTGGGCCCGTAGAAAGCGCCTTCCCCTGCCTTGATTTCATATTTTATGCCCTTGCCCCCAAGCGCTTTCTTAAGCGATTCCTCTGCTGTGCTCCAGTCTTCAATCTTTCCCATGAATTTTTCAGGCCTTGTGCTGAGCTCAACCTTGTACTCAAAATCAAAAATCTTTTTATAAATAAAATTTGTAAAATCAAGCACACTAATTATTTCTTCTTCAATCATTTCAGGAGCGACAAAAATATGCGCGTCATCCTGCGACATTTTTCTCACTCTTGTTAGTCCTGCCAAAGTTCCTGAAAGCTCGTTCCTGTGCAAAGGCGCAAAGTCAGCAATCCTCAAAGGCAGCTCTTTGTAGCTTCTTGACTTGGACTTGTAAATGAGAACATGAGAGGGGCAGTTCATCGGCTTTATTGCATATTCTTTGCCTTCAGATTCCAAAGTGAACATGTGCTCTTTAAAATGCTCCCAGTGCCCTGATGTAAGCCACAATGATTTATCGTACAGCAAGGGAGTTATAACCTCCTGATAGCCTCTTTTCTTGTACTCTGCCCTGATAAAATTCAATAATTGGTTGTAGATGACTGCGCCTTTTGGGTAGAAGAACGGCGCTCCAGGGCTTTCCTCAAAAAAGTTAAACCATTCAAGCTCTTTGCCGAGCTTTCTGTGGTCCCTTTTTTCAGCCTCTTCGATAAGCTTCAGGTGCTGCTCCAGCATACTTTTTTCAGGAAAGCTTATGCCGTAGATTCTCTGCAATTGCTGCTTTGTCTGGTCTCCGCGCCAATAAGCCGATGAAATCTTTGTGAGCTTGAAAGCCTTTATCTTTCCCGTACTTGGTATATGGGGTCCCTTGCACAAGTCAATAAAGTCGCCCTGCCTGTAGGCGCTCAAGGGCTGTTTTTCTTTATGGAATTCATCAATCAGCTCTATTTTGTACGGGTTGTCTTTGAATAATTTTTTTGCCTCGCTTTCTGTAAGCTCAATCCTCTCGACTTTGTAGTCTTTTTCGACTATTTCGCGCATTCTCCCTTCTATTTTTGCCAAGTCTTCTGGCGTGAAATGGTGCGCAATGTCAAAATCATAGTAGAACCCCCCTTCCACAACAGGGCCTATTGTCAACTTTGCATCCGGAAAAAGCTCAATGACTGCCTGCGCAAGAAGATGGGCTGTGCTGTGCCTGAAAACTTCCAATCCTTCCTTGTCCTTAAAAGTCAGGATCTGCAAAGTTGCATCCTCATTAATAGGCACAAACAAGTCTTTTAGCTTATCATTAACCCTTGCAATCAAAGCGTCTTCACCAAGCCTTTTGCCTATGCCAAAGGCTATCTCTCCTGCAGTGATTCCTTTATCGAATTCCCTTGCGCTCCCGTCAGGCAATGTTATCTTGATTTTTGGCATGTTAAAAATCACCTGTGATTTTTGATATGCTCGGAAATCCCCGATTTCCGACATTTTTTGTTTGTTTACTTTTGTTTGGTTTAAATATTTTGTTGAAAAATAAAAATTAAAGAATTTATATAAAACAATGGGCAGCTTTCAAGCTGTTGTTGTAGTTGTAGACGTGGTTGAAAACAAAGTTGTATTTTCGAGCGACAAAATTAGTTTCATGGCTAATGCTGAAAATTAGCTTATATTTAAAACTTTTCCTTCCAAAACCGCAATGTTTATAAACTATTACTCTTAATAACTATAAAAATAGTAGTATTTTTATTAAAAATATTAAAATTAATGATAATGGATGCAAAATTCATAGGCAAGTCCAAGCTGACCGGGCAGGGGCAGTTGACATTGCCGCAGGAAGGAAGAAAGGACCTGAAGATAGCCGCAAAATCAGAAGTGTACTGGTACGAATTTAATGATGTGCTTGTCTTGATTAAGGAGTTAGTCAATCCGAAAGAATTGGCTAATTTTGTGTTCAACAAAAAGAAAAAGAAGTAAAAATCTCAAAAATAAAATGGTAACTTTGCCGTTTCAAAGGCCTTTTGGATTGTGGGCGCTGATAGCCGTTGCTGTATTCATCATCCTCTATCTCAGAAGGCCGAAGCCGCAGGAAAAAATAATACCATCTTTGATGTTTATAATGCAGGACGCGAAAAGGTCAAAGCAATACGCTTTTTTCCAGAAGCTGATGACGAATCTGCTTTTTTTGCTCCAGCTGCTTTCAATCTTGGGGCTGGCATTGGTGGCTGCAGCCCCGTTCGTGAAGTTAAAGTATGATGTCACCTCGGAAAATACGGTCATAATTCTCGACGTAAGCGCGTCAATGCAGGCGAAGGAAAACGGCATTTCAAGATTTGATAAGGCTCTGGAGCAGGCTAAAAAAGTCCTGAGCGGGCGCAACAGCATAATAATGGCTGAAAACTTGCCTTTGATTGTCCTGGAAAATGAGAACACGGAAATAGCATTGGATGTTTTGTCAAAAATAAAGCCGAGGGCTACAACAACAAACCTCGGGGATGCGCTGCTTCTCGCAAAAGACATCCTGGCTGACAAGCCCGGCAGGATAATTGTATTCAGCGATTTTCTTGCGACAGAAGGGCCTGACGTGGAGGTTGTCAAGACGGCAATAATGTCTGAAGAAAAGGTAATAAACTTTGCCGACATGTCGAACAATGCAAAAAATACAGGCATTACCCGTCTTGAAGTCGGAAAATACAATACCAAGGTTTACGTCAAAAACTTCAACAAGGAGCCGGTGCAAAGAGCTATAAGGATTGTCAGGGATAATAAGGTCATTACCGAGACAAAGGTGACCATAGCGCCAAACTCAATTGAGAACTTCATTTTTGACACTCCTGCGGGCATTTCCAGGGTGGAGCTCGAACCAAAAGACGACATGGCTGCTGACGATGCTGCTTACGTTGCAACCCCGCCAAAAATAAAAAATTCCGTGCTTTTGGTGACTAACGAAAGGGAAAAAACAAACATGGAGCTTGCCCTTGAAGCTGCAAAGGACATTGAGTTAAACGTTGTAAGGCCGCCGGTAATGACAATCAACTCAAAAAAGGAGAAGATAGAGCCTTACAAGCATGACGTGATAATCCTGTACAAGATCAATAAAAACCAGCTGGTGCCGGGCACTTTTGAGGACATTGAGGACTATGCAGACAAAGGAGGCAATGTAATAATTGCTGCCCAGGACGACTTAAAGGACTTCAACATGAGAAGCCTGCCGGTTGTTGAGCTGAAAAGCAAGCTTAACAAGCCGACAAAAGTCTGCGTTGAGACGATAAACCAGATAACAAAGCAGTTTGAGAAGGAAAGGTGCTTCACAGCAACATCTTCTTATTTCGGCGCTGAGGCAAAAAAAGGCACAGTAACTTTTGCATCTGCCGACGACAAGACTCCATTAATCGTTTACGGGGAGAAGAAGAAAGGAAAGGTTGTCTACTACGGGATTATGGATGACACAAGCGACTTCAGGACTCTGCCTTCTTATCCGATATTCTGGAATTCGCTGATTAACTTCATGGCAGGCGCAGAGGACATAAAAGACTTCAATTACAGGACCGGAAAAATTGTGACAATAAGCGAGCAGAAAGTCAAAACGCCCTCTTCAAGCCTTACAGCCTCAAAGCTTTTGATGGACGAAGTCGGAATTTACGAGTTTGACAGCAGAAAATTTGCAGTCAACCTTCTGGACGAGAAGGAATCCGATATAAGCCTGCCGTCAAGAGTGGAGACAATAAAAGAAAGGGAGAAGCTGCTCGAGAGGGAAAGCAGGGAGCACGACTTCAACCTTGAATTTGCAATTCTGGCTATTGTGTTCCTGCTTATGCTGACTGAATTTTTTTACATAAAAAGGAGAGGTGATATATGAGACAATGCAATGATAATATTTCAATATTTAAATTAACACGATAAAAACAAAATTAAAAAATAACCAAAAAATAAAATGGCGTTTATAATACCCAGTTACCCAAGCATTTACTGCATATCAAAGTACTGCGTGCGCTACTCGTATATTCTTGTGGCAATCGTGCCTGTGCTTTTGCTGATTTTCTGGCTTACAAGAAAAACTTTTGTAAAATTCGGCAACAGGCTTGAGCTGGAAGCTTATTTGAAGTCCAAGAAAACAGACAGGAAGATTGTGCTTGCGTTAAGGAGCCTTGCCTTTGCTTTCCTGATGATTGCCCTGGCATCTCCATTTGTGCTGGAAAGCAAGAGCGTGCCCGGCAACCCAAGGCTGACAATTCTCGTCGACAATTCAAGCTCTATGCTGCTGTACAACCCGGGAATTGCATACGAGCTCTACAAAAAGCTCGAGGGCTCGATTCCGGTAAACATAAGGACAATAGCAAGCGGCGAGCAGTCATCAATAGGCAACGGCATCCTGAACAACATTGAGGGGGATGACAATATCATGGTTATAAGCGACGGCGTCAACAACGAGGGAAAATTGCTGGGAGACATAATGCTGTTTGCATCAGGAATAAACTCGTCTGTAAGCACGCTGAAAATGGAGGCCGTGAAAAACGATGTTGGAGTTACAGTTGACGGGCCTGCCGAGCTGATAAAGGACACAGAAGGCGATTTTGTTGTCAGGGTTGCAGTTGTCGGGAAAAACCTCCCTTATACAATTCAAGTGACAATGGACGAATCAACACTTATTTTGGAGGAGCAGGCAAGCACCTCAAAGGAGTTTGTTTTTTCAAGAAAGTTTCCGGAAGGCGAGTACCACAAGCTGACTGCAAAGCTCCTTGGCATCGGAAATGAGGATTACTTCCAAAACAATAATGTTTTCTACAAGAGCATTAAAATAGTGCCAAGGCCGAAAGTGCTATACGTCTCTGAAAAAAGCTCGCCTTTGGCGCAGGAGCTCAACAAGATATACGAGTTGGAGGTGAAAAACTCGCTTCCAAGCGACTTGTCAGGGTACATGGCAGTCATATTCAACGATATAGCTGCCTCAAAAATAACCCCTTCAATGGACAAGCTCACCGATTACGTCTCAGACGGCAATGGCTTGCTGTTTGTCGGAGGCGAAAGCTCCTTTGACAGGGGCGGCTATAAAGGCACTTTGCTCGAGACTTTGCTGCCGATAAAAATAGGCGCCAGCGAAGAGCAGAACAAAAGCGACATAAATGTTGTTGTTGTTATTGACATATCGCATGGAACAGAGGACTATGTTGCCGTTGAAAAGGCGCTTGCATTGAGCGTCGTTGACAGCCTCAGCGAGAAGAACAATGTGGGCGCGGTTGCATTCAACACGCAGCCGTACCAGATTGCCGAAATAAAGCCATTAAGAGAGCACAAAAAAGAGCTGAAGGAAAAGATATCGAGGCTTAAGTTTGACGGTCAGTCCTTCTTCAATCTTGGAGTTGAAGGGGGGTTCAGGATGCTCAGCAAAGTCGGGGGAAGCAAGAACATCATTTTTATCAGCGACGGCAAGACAACCTACCAAAAATTAAGGGAAGACACATTGGAAACAGTAAGAAATGTGAATGCATTGGGCGTCAAGGTTTTTGTTGTAGGAGTTGGCACAGACACCGATGTCCAATCTTCAGACAACAACCTTTTCCTTGCCAACATGGCTGCATTAGGAGAAGGAACATACTACAACACTAATATTGAAAACAAATTGAAAGTGCAGTTCGGCGACAGAGATGAAAGCAAAGGCGAGGAATTCTACAACACTCTTGTGCCGATTGACACAACACATTTCATAACCCTTGCATTGGATGACATGCACGCAACCATCTCGGGCTATAATTATGCTGTTCCGAAGCCCGCTGCAAGGCTCCTTGTCACCACAAATAAAAATATTCCTGTTCTTGTGGTCTGGCGCTTTGGGCTGGGAAGGGTTGTGACATTGACAACTGATGACGGGCTGAAATGGGCAGGCGACTTGCTGAATAAGAAAAATTCGAAGCTGCTGACAAGAAGCATAAACTGGGCTATCGGCGACCTGGGAAGGAAAAAATCATATGATGTCGCAATAAGGGACACAGTCCTCGGCAAACCGACAAGCGTAAATGTCATAGCAAAGGAAATGCCAAAGTCTGACGAACTTGAATTCGCGAAAATAGACACTAATCTGTATTCTGCAGAGCACACCCCAAAAGAAATTGGCTACAAGGAGATGCTTGGGGCGACTTTTGCAGTAAATTATAATGACGAATACGCAAACCTTGGCATTAATCCCGAGTTCACAACCCTGGTGGACAAGACAGGCGGCAAGGCCTTTGAACCAAGCGATACCAAAGGAATACTGGAATTTGTCAGGGCAAAATCGAAAAGAATAAAAATTGATTCAACTGATTACAGGTGGCCGCTTGCAATAATTGCAATGCTGCTGTTTTTAAGCGAGATAGGGATAAGAAGGTACAGGGAAAATATGGAGAAGAAATAAAATGGCGATAATGAAAAGGGATGTAAATTTGGGGCTGCTTCTATTGATAGCAGCTGCATTGCTGATGTTCAGCGGCTTCACGGTCTATTACCAGACTACATTCAAGAACGTGTCAAAAAGCTTTGAGATAAAGCTCAATGAGCTTGAAGGCGTGAGCAAGGAGCTTGAGGCGAAGCGCGGGCAGCTCAATGAGACAAGCGTGCAGCTTCAGCTAAAAAAGCAAAAGGAAGAAAGCCTGAGCGAGCAGTATGTCGATGTCAAGTCTGAAAGGGACCAGCTTGAAACAGATAAGAACAAGCTTACAGCTGAATTGGCAAGCACAAAGTCAAGCTTAGCGGCAACAGCTGCAAAATTGACAGAAACCCAAAGCCAATTGGCATCTTATGTAAAACTTGCCCAGGATTTGACCAGCCAGGTGAATAATTTGAAGTCAGATGTAACAAGATTGGACAAAAAGGTTGACTGCCTTAAGAGCAAGGCAGACGCCGACGAAGGGAGCTGCTAAAATAAGATGAAACAATTCCAAAGCGTAGTCAGGGAAATAAACAGGACTTTGAACGAGATAGTATTCTTTGAGAACCTTGTAAACGCAACTTTAGTGTTTCTTGTATTTTATCTTTTACTGTCGGTTTTTGATTTCCATCCGCTGTATGCTTTGCTGCCATCCTTGCTTTATCTTGGGTTTTATTCCTACATGAGCTTTAAGTCCTACAAGCCCGGCATTGTAGAGGGCAAATACGCGCCATTAAAAGAGAAGTTAAGGACAGCTGCCGACAATATTGGGTTGGAAAACCCGATTGTTGATGAGCTTGAATATGAAGTGACGGCTGAAATGAAGAATGTAGGCTTATCGATGTTTATCAGCCCAAAAGTTTTGTCTTACAAGATATTCGCGGTTATGCTGCTCTCATTTATGATAATATTTGCAACAACCCTGAACTTGAAGATTCTGGAGTTTGCAAGGCAGAAAGTTCCTGACATATTTGACGCAAACCTGAAAACAGTCGGCAATTTTGTCGCCACGAAGCTTGAAACAAGCGAGGACATTTACGGCAAGGAGGATGTTGCAAAGCTCGGCGACAAGGAGCTTAACATACGCATCAAGCCGGTTAACTTCAAGGTTAATGTCCGCGAGGAAGGCGAAGCCCAGCAGCAGAAATTTGAGACTGTCTTTCCAAAGGAGCTTGCTGTGAAGGAAACGGTTGCCTACGAGGAGAACATCCCGCAGGAGCAGCAGGAGCTTGTGAAGAACTATTTTAAATTACTCACGCAATAACGCAAATTCGCAAATATGGGCGAATTTGCGGGATTGAAAATTGTCGGACTAAAGTCCGAGGTATTATACCGACAATTTCCAATAAAGAAAAAATAAAATAAAAAATAACAATAACAAATTAAATAATAAAATCAAAAAATAATAAAAAATAGAAAAATTTAAATATATGTTATGTTATACCATATGGTATGGTAAGCCATATAGTAATCAATAAGATTACTAAATTCAGAAATTACATCATCAAACTTACAGGCTACCAATTTATAAAAAGCGATAAAAATCCATTAGGGTTAAAGTATTCGTTTGTTTTGATTAAAGACAATGCAAGAATTTTGGGTTATGATAATCATGAAAACAAGCCACCGCATGTCCATAGGGGCAATAAAGAATATCCTTATAAGTTTATTGATATAGGAACAGCAATAGATGATTTTCATAAAGAAGTTAAAAAATTGATTTGGAGTAATTAAAATGGAAACCATAAAGATTAAAAAAATAAATGTTGTGATTGAAGACTTGGACACATTTTTTGATAAGTCCAAAAAGGAATTCAAAAAACTGCAGGAAGGAAAACTGAAAAAATCAATTGACATCCTATCTTTAAGCGAGGACGAGTATAGGGGCTTGTTTAGCAAGAAAAGATTGGATATCATCAAAGCTTTGAGGTATAAAAAATTTATATCCATTTACGAACTCGCCAAACAACTTAATAGATCATATAAAAATGTCTATGACGACGTAAACCTGCTTTTGGAGCTGGGCGTAATAGAAAAAGCAGAGGACAAAAAAACGCATAAGGACAATTATTATGTTGAATTTGATAGAATTAGTGTTGAGATACCTATCTTTAGTTGAGGTAGAAATAAATAAAACAATTATTTAAAAAATCATTGAGGTGGTTAATGTGGTCTTAACGAAGAATTACAAGCAGATTTTTGACGAGCTTCAGAAGGAAGCAGGCAAGGTTATTATCGGGCAGGAAAGCGTGGTGGAGCAGATTCTCGTGGCGATTTTGTGCGACGGGAATGCGCTGCTGGAGGGCTATCCCGGGCTTGCAAAAACCCTTACTGTAAGGACTCTTGCGCAGCTCATGGACCTGAAGTTCAGCAGGATACAGAACACCCCTGACCTTATGCCGTCCGACATAACAGGAACTTACATAATCGAGGAGGTTTCCGGCAAGCGCCAGTTTAAATTCCAGCCAGGTCCAATCTTTGCAAATGTCGTGCTTGCAGACGAGATTAACCGGGCAACTCCAAAAACGCAAAGCGCTTTGCTGGAGGCGATGCAGGAAAAGCAGGTCACAGTCGGAACAAACACCTTTAAGCTTGACTTGCCTTTTTTCGTGCTTGCAACTCAAAACCCGATAGAGCAGGAAGGCACCTACCCATTGCCTGAAGCCCAGGCAGACAGGTTTCTGCTCAAGATTAACGTGACATACCCGACTTATGAGCAGGAGCTGCAGATCACCGACAGGTATTCGGCAGAGGCAAAAGACACAAAGCTCAAGGTTATGCTCAACAAAAACCATCTGCTGACTTTGCAGGGCCTGACAAGGCAGGTTCCGATTGCAAATGACATCAAGCAAAGGGCTGTCAAGATTATTCATGCAACAAGGCAGAACAAGGAGGTAATCCAGTACGGCGCATCGCCAAGGGCTTCAATAGGCCTGATTTTGGCTTCGAAAGCAAGGGCATTGGTGCAGGGCAGGAACCATGTAAGCAACGAGGACCTGAATCTGCTTGCATACCCAATCCTGAGGCACCGCATTATTCTGAATTTCGAGGCTGAAAGGAAGGGCATGTCAAAAGACGACGCAATCAAGCAGATTTTGGATAAAATAAAGTAATGAATTTGAAAGGATTGTATAATTATTAAAAATTCAATCCGTAATTTGCTTCGCAAATTACAACATCTTGCCGCCCCGCATTGGGCGGAATATTATTATAGAGAGTTTTGAAAAAAGTGGTTTTTTTGTATAAAAATTATTTTTCTCTGATTTAAAAACAGAAAAAGAATTCTGCTTCTTGTTTTTCTCTCAG
>JAGVXR010000089.1 GCA_018303645.1 Candidatus Woesearchaeota archaeon | reverse complement strand
TTGACATAGTAAGGGATGTTCTCGAGCAGCTGAGCATGAAGCAGGTTATTATTGTTTCAAATGAAAGCAAAATTGAAAGCTTTGTGGAGAATGTCATAAGAGTTCAGAAGCAGGAAAGTATTAGTGTGGTGGTTTAATTGAAAGGGCTTACTTCAATTGTACTTGGAATAAATATGGCAGTTTTTACTCCAGATTATTTACATGCACAAAATATTAACTTAGGCAGAAGTTATCCTGCGGCAGCCCAAAGTTATACTGAATCAAATCCCAAGCCTGCTCCTCAGCATATGGTTGCGTACTCAATTTATAACTTAACTCTGGAAGCGAGGATTGGGAATGTTAACATACCTATGGATTTTTATGTTCAAGTCCACAGTTTAAAACCAAAAAATGACGAGGTTGCCATATTGCACAATGCTTCTGATTTATACCGATTTTTGCAAAATAATGAATATGATCAGATATTTATTTTTAAAATGCTCAAATCCGGAATTCACCACGGAAAACCTTCTGTTGTAATTGATAAAAATGAGATGACAGCATACTACAGCTTGGAAGGCGAAGACAACATGGTTAATTACCTTATTAGGTTTGAACATGGTTTTGACAATGTGCAGCCTAAGCTTATAGAAGGGATAGTTGCCTATATTTTCAGCTTGCAAGGGGTTATTAATTTGAAAAGAAAAGGCATCATATTACCACAGGTTCTGAAAGTTACCGGAATAGAAAGCTAGGACTTCCAAGTATTTTTACAAAAGTGGGTATTCGGAATTTTCAATTCCGAAACCTTTATAAAGGGTATAAACTCGTTCTCGAGTATATAATTTGGGGGTAATAAATGGCTTATTCAGGAAATGTCAGGAGTCTGGAAACCGTCAAGAGTGAAGACTTGATTAGGCAGTGCTCTGACTGCGGCAGCAAGAACATTGAATACGCAAATGAGGAGTTCTACTGCAGGAAATGCGGATTGGTATTGGATTAAATGATTAAAAATAAAGTTGAAGATTTTATGGAACTTTCTAAAGAGGCAAAAGCAAACATCAAGCAATCTCAAAAAGAAATCAAAGAAGGCAAAACTATAAGTCTTTTTGAACTCAAGAAGAAAATTATATCCAAGTTGAATAATAGCAATAAACCTTAAATAGTAATTCTGAAACTTCAACTTTAAAAAGGGGTGGAAGATGAGATTTTACTTATTTGCCATAATTTTCATTCTATCAATTATTAATGCAAATGCTTCCTGGCAGACTTTCCAGAATGATTTGAGGAACACAGGCAGCGCAAACGGAACGGGATATTTTCCGCTGGCTACAGCAAATTTTTCAAACGGGCTTTACGGAATGGATTTTCAGCCATTAGTTAACGACATCAATAATGATGGCTATAATGAACTTATTATCTTTTCCAATGATTTTCTAAAAGTTTTTGATTACGAATTAAATTTGATAGATGAAAAATTCACTGGAACCACTTTAGGACAGCCAACTATTTTTAACAACAATCTTATTTTTAATTCAAGAATTAATGACAAAAATTACTTTTTTGCATATAAACTAAATAATTCAACTTTACAACAAAAATTCAACATAACTCTAAGCAATGACGCCGATTTCGGCGGAATAAAATGTTTAAATCTTAACGGTTCCAATTCTTGTATTTTTAAGGATAAACTTAGTTATATACATATAATAAATATAGACTCAAAAACTGACGAGAATTATACTACTTCTATATATAATGAAACCAGGCAGACAGTTCCTGCAATCGGCGACATAGACAATGACGGCAATCCTGAAGCGGTCTTTTGGTTTAATAATGACAGCGGCGGCGGCTATGGATTTTTGGCTTTTGATTTAAATGAAAGAAAAATTGACTGGATTGTTGATAATATGTTCACAAGCGCTTTAGGGCACTGGTCAACATTCATATTAAAAGGGCAGCCTGTTTTGGTTGACTTGAATAATGACAATAAATTAGAGATTGCAGCCAGCGTGTTTTATGATGATTCTTATACACAATGGTATAGAAATGACTGGTTTACTGAGTTATTTGTATATGCTCACAATGGAACAAAATTGTTTTCAAAGTGCGAAATTGGAGATAACTGCAATGAAGGAAGCTCTGTGGACTATAAGTGGGAAGGCACAAACCCATTTGTTCTGGATTCTGATAAAAATGGGGTTGATGAAATTTGTTTTATCAAGGACAAAAAGCGTAGTGGCAGCTTTAAAAATATGACAATAAACTGCTATAACTATTCTGGTAATGCTATTCTGGATTTAGAGTTATCACCATCTACAGATACAGTTAAAACAGCAATTATTGCAGATATGAATAATGATGGAATCAAGGAGATTGTAACTGAAAATAAGATATACGCTAATGGAACTGCTATTTTTTCACATGATTTAAGCTCTAATTTTGTTATTCCAGTTGATGTAGATGGCAACAATCATCTTGATTTAGTATGGGCAAAGAATAGCATGATGAAGTTATTTATTGATGACACCGGAGCTGTAAAAGTTTCTGATGTTTTAATAAAGCCTGAGAATCCTTCTGTTGAAGACTCCTTAAGTTGCCAATGGAAAATTAATGCAAATAACAAAATAATCTCTGCAAATGTTAGCTGGTATAAAAATAATAAATTATATAGCAGTGAAGAAATTCAATGTATTAACTCAACTTTATGTTTAACAATTAATAACATCCCCATATCCGCCTTAAATGAAAATGATGTTTGGAAATGCTCTGTTATAGCATTTGAAGGTGATACAAAATCTTTACCGAAATCTGACACCGCTCTTACTTTGGGCAGAAATAGCGAATGGACAGATTTTAACAAAAATAGGCTTTCTTATGGAATTGCATCTGGCAATGGTTATTTTTCAAAATCTGCAATAAACAGCATATTGTATAATTCTTATGGAACTGAATTCCAGCCTATGATAGCTGACATTGATAATAATGGACAAAACGAAATTGTTGTATTTTCCAACAATTCTTTAATTGTGCTTAATAAAAGCCTTGCCCTTATTGCACAAAAACAAGTAGGAAATTTGAGAGGGCAGTTTGACATTGAAAATATGGATAATGATGCTTTTATTGAAATAATAGCTGTCATTAACAACAGCGACAAAGACAATTTTACAATCTTTGAGTTTAATGGAAGCAGCTTCAAGATTGAGACAAGCTTTGATATAAGCTCGCAAAATGGATTTCAAGATATTAGATGCTTGGATTTTGACAAAGATAATTCAAAAGAGTGCATTTTCAGAGATTTTAATGGCATTGTGCATTCCTACCAAATAAATGCTACTAGCCAGAATGATGATGGGTTAAATATCAATATAAGCGACGCTGCTGATAATGTTTACGGGAGCAAAGTAAATATCGCTCCATCTTTTGTTGATTTTGACAGAGATGCTGATTTAGATGCATTATTTTGGTTTAATGATAATTTTGTTGTTGTTGACTCCAACAAAAATATTGCATTAAATGTTGATGTTGGGACTTTAAATGCTATATTTCAGAATGAGCCTGCATTTCTTGGATTGAAGTTTGTCAATTTGGATAAAGCAGGAAATTACGAAATTGCAGTTGCTTACAAGAGGGACTACGTTGCAGGCGTAAGCTACGAAACCAATATAAATCTGTCGTTATTCAACGTTAATGGAAAGATTGTTTTTTCCAGATTATTTGATTTTGGAGATTTTTATTGTTATTTAAACGACAACAGGCACTGCCTTGGCTTTGGCTCTGACTTGTTTGTTTATGATTATAACAGGGACGGCTTTGATGACATCGGGATTTATGTTGAAGGTACTTATTACTCTCCTTACGGCACATTTATCAAGTTTTTTGACAGGAATGGCAATGAGATTGCGTCAAACAAGGTTGAGTTCATCGAAGACAGCAGCACCCCTCAATCTGTAACATTGGCTGATATGGACAATGATAATGAGCTTGAGCTTATATTGAAAAGAAGAATCTACAATCTTGACGGAACTGTCATTTATAATTTTTCAGGTGTTGCGAAAAAAGTGCCGATTGCAGTTGATATCGATAAAAATAAGGCTTTGGATTTATTGTGGTTTAATTCAAGCAATTTAATCCTGCTTTTGGACAATAACAGCTATAAGGCAGATTTGTCTGTTGAAGAAAAAGGAATTTCATTCAGCCCGTTGAACAGCACAAGCGTTCTTGTTACAGCCAATGTGCATAATAATGGTGGCTTAAACCTTGATAACGTAAAAATCAAATTGACAAATACAGGGACAATGGAATCTGCAAATGGAACATTAAGCATAAAAGGCAACAGCGTAAATAATTTTACCGCTATTTTGAGCTTGAAAAAGCATGACAAGGTTTTGGCGCAGGTTGATTATGGCAACTCGATAGAAGAAAGCACTGATGATAATAATTTTGCAAGCAGAGAGTTTATGGGGTTGCCTTATGTTTTTGTCAGTGCCGATAATCTTGAGCCTTTCAATGTTCAATCTGAATTTAAAAATTATATTAAAAATAAATTGGCTTCTGGCTACTATACGGAAAATGAGAATGAGGCGGGCATTAAGGTTTACATAGGCAAATTCAACCCAAGGAACCAGGACCACAATATAAAAACCCTTGAAGACTTTGAGTTTGGCTATGATTTTGGGAATGTGATATTTAATGACAAAATCGGAGCAAATCCTTATGCTGCATTGGTTGGGGCATTCAAGGACGACGATGGAAAAGTAAAAATCATGATTGTTGGCAATGAGATTGAAGGTGATATTGCAGGGGCTAAGGAGTTTATTAAAAATCAGGCAACGCTGCTTTGCCGATGCTGTGAAAGTTTATGATTATCTGCATTTAGGCGGAAATCAAGAGCATTACAATATTAACAATGAGCAATTTAAAACAATAGTCAAAAATGCCCTTAATGACGAGATGTTCAATGTTTTTGACAAAAGCGTTGTTTCGAGCAACGGGATAACTTTAAGGCTAAGGAATCTGAAGCCAAATATAAGCAATGATTATCTGGAGTATTTAAATTCTACAGGAGTTCCAACAGATTTGCCTGTGGTGTTGGCTCATGGCTTGTTCAGCAACTTAACCACATGGGAAGTTTTAGGAGCGGAGATTTCCAACACTGGCAGAGACACTTGGCTTATTGAGATAACAGGCGGACCAAGCCAAGACTGCGATGACTGCATTGACTACACATTTTATAATTTGACTGACATTTTTGTACCTGCATTATTAAATGGTGTTTTGGACTTTACTGGAAAGGATAAAATACAATATGTTGGATTTTCTAATGGATGCAGAGCAGCTTTGGATAGCTTGGAAAGAGGTTTTGATATTGGTGCTAGTGGGATAAAATTAATAGATGACAGAATCAATAGAAACTTGCAAGATAAAAAACATATAAGTTTTAAAGATATGTTTGCCACCGGAATATTCAATTTTAATGCTATCTCAAAAGGTACTGAAAAAATATCGATGAATCTATGGCGACAGTATGATGATTGGATTAACTCTAATGAAGATAAGCAACCAGGCAACATAACTGTAAATAATTTTGTTATCATTCATGGTAACGCTGCTGGTTCTAGTGATATAATAGTTACTGTTTTAGATGAAAAACACATATATAATAACACTAAAATAAATGACACAAAAAGACGTTTTAATGTAGTTGCAACGCATATAGATTTGGATGGTAGGTCTACAACCAAAAATCTAATAAGGAAGTCTATAAATAAAGAGAAATTGAATTTTTTAGAAAAGAATATAAACCTAATAGAATCTGATGAAAAATAGTGCATACTTATGGAGAATAATTTAAAGTACCCAATTGTTGGTGGAGTTACATCAACTATTCTTTTTGGATTTGTTGAGTTAGTATTATATTACGCTTGTACAAATAATTTGGCTTGTTTATTCCTATTATCCATACCAATACTACCTGGTATTTTATTAGGTTTAGAAAGATATAATTTGATTTTATTTA
>JAGVXR010000086.1 GCA_018303645.1 Candidatus Woesearchaeota archaeon | reverse complement strand
ACAAAACTCATAATTGCCGCGACAAACAAGGCATCAAAAAATGACATAAAGAAGCTGCAGCACAAAGGCGCTACTGTAATAACGACAAAGTCAAAAAACGGCATGGTTGACCTGCAGGATTTAATGAAGCAACTCGGCAGGCACGGGATTACGAGTGTCATGATCGAGGGCGGCTCGCAGCTGAACAGCTCCGCGATAAAAGAGGGCGTTGTCGATAAAGTCCTGATTTTCACGGCGCCAAAGCTTATCGGCAACGGCATAGGCGCAATCGGCAGCCTGGGCATCAAGAAGATAAGCAACGCAATCAACCTGAAAAATCCGGTGTGCAGGAGAATTGGCAGCGATATGATGGTTGAAGGGTATCTTTAAGATTTTTTAGTGGAAAGCGGTATCCAGCAAAAATAATAAAATCCAATAACGAAATAAATTCAATAAAAACAATTCAATAACGCAAACAAAATTAAAAAACACGAGAGCGACTTTTGTAAGTAAGCGTGATGAAAGTGAACCGCTTGTGATTTTTTATCAATGCATAGGCGCCGAGGAGGAGCACAAGTGGAGGAAACCTCAACGGCAGAATGCCAGTGACATGGTGAGCGAGGTTCGACGAGCTCACCTCGCATTCCACGCGCACAAAATAATGCCGAAGGCGGATTGAAATTATAAGATAATAATCCCAAAGCAAAAAATGACATTCTCAAATGTTAAAGATGCTATTAAGGACTTCAGAAAAGGCAGATTTGTGATAGTGATAGACGACAGGCATCGCGAGAATGAGGCTGATTTGGTTCTGGCGGCTGAAAAGGTTACTCCTGATAAAATAAATTTCATGATTAAAAATGCACGCGGATTGGTTTGCGTGCCTATGCTCGGCAAAAGGCTTGATGAATTGAAATTGCCATTAATGACGAGAAAAAATACAGAGTTTACAAAATGCGCCTTTACAATCTCTGTTGATGCAAAAAAAGGCGCAACAACGGGCATTTCAGCTTATGACAGGGCTAAGACAATCAAAACTTTAATTCACAAAAAAACAAAGCCAAGCGACTTGGCAAAGCCCGGGCATACCTTCCCTTTGAGATGCGATGAAAAAGGCTTAAGCAAAAGGGCAGGGCATACAGAGGCCTCAATTGAATTGTGCAGGCTTGCAAATCTTTATCCTGCTGCTGTTATATGCGAGATTATTGGGGAGAATGGGAAAATGGCGAAAATACCCGAAGTAAAAAGAATGGCTAATAAGTTTGGTTTGAGAATTATGAGGGTAAGGGAATTGGTTGATTATACAAATCAATAACCAAAACCTTTAAATCCAACCATTTTTATTGAATTCTTATGGATGAATTCAAAGCATCAATCATAAATTTTCTCAAAAAAGAGGCAAATCTTGAAAACATTGAGCTGGAAATCCCTCCAAACCCAGAAATGGGCGACTATGCCTTTCCGTGCTTTGTTTTAGCTAAAGAATGGAAGAAATCTCCGAATGAAATAGCGCTCGAATTAAGCAAAAGATTCAAGCCAAGCGATTTGATTATGGATGTTAAAGTCATTGGCCCTTACCTTAATTTCTTTGTCAATAAAAATAAAATCGCGGAAACAACAATCAAGGAAGTCTCAAAACAAAAAGAAAAATACGGCTCTTCCAATATTGGAAAAGGCAAAAAAATCCTTGTTGAGCACACAAGCATAAACCCTAATGCCTCCCCGCATGTAGGCAGGGCAAGAAATGCATTGATTGGCGATGCAATTGTAAGAATTTTAAGGTTTCAGGGCTACAAAGTTGAAACCCATTATTTTGTAAATGACGTTGGGAAGCAGATCGCAATGCTTGTTCTTGGCTCTGAAGGAAAGAAAAATGTGGCTTTTGATGATTTATTGAAAATTTACATTGAAATAAACAAAAAAATTGAGGAAAATCCTGAATTAGAGAAAAAGGTTTTAGAACTATTAAACCTGTTGGAAAAAGGCGATAAAACGATAAAAAACAAATTTAAAAAAAATGTTCAAGTTTGTGTCAAAGGGCAGGTAAAAATCCTTTCAGAGCTTGGAATTAAATACGACTTTTTTGACTATGAGTCAAAATATTTATGGGACAAAAAAACTGATGAAACACTGAAAAGGCTCGAGAAAACAGGCAAGCTTTTCATCGACGGCTTCAACAGGTGGGTAATGGACCAGAAAGGCTACAGCCTTGGAATGAAAATTCCTGTGCTTGTCATGACAAGGGGTGATGGAACTTCTTTGTATCCTTTAAGGGACATTGCCTATAACATTGAAAAGCTGAAGAAGGGGGAGAATATAGTTATACTGGGCGAGGACCAGAAGCTGTATCAGGAGCAGATAGCGGCTGTGCTCAAGGAGCTTGAGCTGAAGCTGCCAAGGGTTGTGCATTACTCTTTTGTTTTGCTGCAGGAAGGAAAGATGTCAACAAGAAAGGGCAATGTCGTGCTTTTGGAGGACTTTATGAACGAGGCTGTCGAGAAAGCAAGCCAGGAGTTAAAGAGAAGGTATAATAAAATAGATGAAAAGTCGGCAAAGGCAATCGCTTACGGCGCTGTAAAATACGGAATCCTGAGGGTTAGCCCTGAAAAGAACGTGCTGTTTGACCTGAGGCAGGCTCTTGCATTTGAAGGCGAGACATCACCTTATATACAATACGCTTATGCAAGGATAAGCAGCATACTAAAGAAGGCAAAGAAAATAAATCAAAAAGCAGATTTTGGCCTGCTGAATAAAAAGGAAGAGCAGGAATTGATAAAACTTATGTCCAGTTTCACAGACACAATAACAAAAGCCACATGCGACTTAAGGCCGCATTTGATTGCAAACTATTTGTACCAACTGGCGCAGAAATTCAACGAGTATTACCACATACATCAAATCCTAAAAGCAGACGGGAAAACAAGGGATGCAAGGCTGCTGCTGATAAGCTCTGTAAAGCAGGTTATAAAAAATGGATTGAGCCTGCTCGGCATAGAAGTTCTGGAGAAGATGTAAAATGAGCATGCACGCGGAATTGGCTTATTTATCCATCTTGATAGTGCTGTCGGCGTTCTTTGCGATGTCTGAGGCAGCCTTGCTTTCGCTGAGCAAGTTCAAGGCAAGGTACATGGTTGAGAAAAATCGCTTTGGGGCTGTCTACGTCAAGAAGCTCAAAGACGACATCGAGATGCTTTTTGCAACAATCCTCATAGGCAACAACCTTGTGAATGTGGCTGCTGCTGCAATCACCACATCAATATCTATAAGGCTGTTTGAAAATAATGCCATAGGGATAGCAACAGGCATTGCAACCCTGCTGATTCTGATTTTGGGGGACATAGTGCCAAAAACAATTGGCGCAAACAACAACGAGGCAATAGCTCCTATCGTTGCTCCTATAATCTACAACCTGGGCATAGCAATATACCCTTTGATAAAAGCCTTTGAGATTTTCCTGAAGGGAATAAACCGGATTGTAGGCTCAAGAAAGGCGCCGATAACAACAAAAGAAGAGCTCAAGACAATAATAAAAGTCGGAGAGGAGGAAGGCTCGATAAAAGAGCTGGAGAAAAGGCTGATGCACAGGGTATTCGATTTTGAGAATACGACCATAAGCGATGTCATGACAACAAAAAAGTTCATAGTTTATGTAAGCGCCGAGATGCAGATAAAGGATGTATTGCAGCTGCCGACTGCAAAAATGTATTCAAGATTTCCGGTATATGAAAAGAACAGGGAAAACATAATAGGAATACTGTACCTGAAGGACATGCTTAAATTCGTAAAAGACGGCAAGTTTGATGTACAGGTAAGGCAGATAATGAAAAAGCCCCTGTTTGTTTTCTCCAACAAAAAGATTGATGCCATGCTCAGGTTGTTCCAGGGCAGGAAGCAGCACATGGCCATTGTAATAGATGAGAAAGCCCATGTTGTTGGGTTAGTAACAATAGAAAACATCCTTGAAGAGATTGTTGGAGAGATAATTGACGAGAGCGACAGGATAAACCCAAGCATTGATGAGGTCGCCAAAAATGAGTGGATTGTGAAAGGCTCGTCTGAAATAGAGGACGTATCCGCAAAAACAGGGGTTCCTATAAAGAAGGCCGACTATGTTGATCTGGACAGCTTCATACTCTCTACTTTGGGACTTTGGGAAGGGCGCCAAAGCCCGATGATGTCATAGAGCACCAGAATTATAAAATAAAGATGGAGGAAGTACAGGGCAAGAAGGTAATCAGGGCGAGGGTTGTTAAAAGTTAAATAAAACTAAATTCCGCAATATTTAAATATACGCTTATAAAATACACTAATTGTTTGGGGGTTAGCGATTACATTGTCAACTGAAACGCAGTTTAGCGAGGGAAGCGGCAGAATGGACAGCAACAGCATATTTATAGGCGGAAAGCCGTTTATGAACTATGTGACTGGGGTGGTGATGCAGTTCACAACCAAGAACGCCGATGATGTCATAATCAAGGCAAGGGGCAAGTTCATATCAAGGGCAGTTGACGTTGCTGAAGTCGCTGCAAAAAGGTTTCTTGACAACACGGTAGCTGTCAGCGACATAAGGATAGACTCCGAAGGCTTCAAAAACACCGAAGGCAGGGACATAAGAGTTTCAACCATTGAAATAACGCTGAGCAAAAACCGGCAATAATGAATTCTTTTATTGATTATTATTAAATCCATTAAGGATACTTACATTAATACGATTCAATAACCAAAAAACGTCGCTTCCCAACATCTGTAAGCAATAATGGGAACCCAGCTCAGGAAAGTATCGCTTACTTTCCCAATGCATTGGCGAGGCGGAGAGGCTGGGCAACAGAAAAATAAAGAAATAACATAACTTGCCTTTGCCGCCGAGCACAAGATATGCGAAGCGGATTGAAAAACAAGAGTTTTATGCAAATTTTAAGCAAATTTAAATATACCTAATAATCCATTACAAAATGGGCCTGTGATGTAACGGACAGCATAATCGGCTTCGGACAACCTTTTAGAAAAAGCTTGACAAAAACTGAGGGTTTCCTCGCTTCGCTCGTCAAGTCCTCTAAGAAAGTGTTGGTTGATACCGGTTCGTGAGGGTTCGAATCCCTCCAGGCTCATAATTTCAAAAACATTATATCAAAAAACTACTTTTCGGTTTTCTCCAGAAGTCTGGATAAATAAGAGATAGTAGCTTGTCCGTTATGCCTA
>JAGVXR010000004.1 GCA_018303645.1 Candidatus Woesearchaeota archaeon | reverse complement strand
CTAAAGACCGCCAAGAGTTCGTCAGGTCTGTAGCGTAGCGGAAGACCTGATGGTGAATTGGCGGACAAAACCAATAAAAAGACTCTTTCTGTAAGAATATAGAGGCTAAAAGAAAAAAGAAGTGAACCCAAATCAGTGTACGCACCTCTTGGACACTACTTGTATAGTGTTAGAGGTCAAAGATAGCTTGTCAAGCAGATAAGATTCACTTCTTGTAAACTTCTTTTGATAGCTTTAGCTATAAATAAATTTCTATGAGGTGAAAATTATGACAAGGCAAACTGATACAAGAAACAACTGGCTTACTCTGCAAATCCTGCCTAAATGCAGATACAAGTGCTTCAGAAGACAGAGTGTTATAGATTCCTGCATTGCAGGATTCAAGGAACTTGAAGCATTTGGCTTTGAATTTGGTGAGATGGCATTCCCTATCGACCATGCACACCTCTCATTAAACCTTCCAAAAAAATATTCATTGCAGGATGCACTGGTTATGCTTAAAGGGAATTCTGCAAAGAAAATCTTTGCTGAGCATCCTGGATTCAGAAAACGTTATCCCCGCGGCAGCTTTTGGTCCCAGTATGAGCATCACCAGTCTATCGGCTGGAAGAGCAAAGAAGATGCAGAGAACTATATCCGCAATCAGCTTAAACATCACAATGTGAAGATTATTGATGACAGGCAGAATAAGTTGACATCTTTTAACGCCGAGTGAGATACGTCAAAGTCCGAGCCAAGAGGACTTGACGAGGAACGAGGCGGAAGGGGATTATAAGGGGTGTCCCCTTATTTCATAACAGTAGATTCTCTCTGATAAATTGAGTCTGTTTTTTCAAGTGAAACCTTAATTTGAGGTAATACCAAAACGAAAAATTTACTTAAGTCTAAAATATCCTTTCCTAAACTTACGTCAATCGCTTCAGAGTTAGTTACTTTCCTTAATTTTCTTACTTTGTCATATTCCCTATCAAAAGTTTTAGAATAGAATTCCCAAAAATATTCAACAGATTTTAAAAGTTTCCAATTCATGTGCCTTAGTGTATATTTTTTTCTTTTTTCTGCTCTTCTGAAAAAAATATCATTTCCAATTATATCAATTAACTGAGAAATATCTTCAGAAGATAAATCCGCTCCAGAAAGAACCCTTTTATCGATTTCTGCCTTTATACTCTTCAATTCACCTATAAGCTTCAATCTCTCAGGCATTACAGCAAAGAATGTTTTAAGATATAATTGTGCACTGACCATTTACTTATTAATTTTCAATATATGTATATAAAAACTTTTTGCTTTTAAACCCAAATCTTTTTATACTAAACTATTTAACAATAATCAAAAATGCCAGCAAAAGAAGCAAAGTCAAAGAACATCATTGACAGCATAATGTACAGCTATTCAACTTCTGCCAACCAATATGAAGAGGAAAACAGGATTCTGAAGGAAACAGTCAATAGGCTGAAAGAAGAGATCGGAAGGTACAGGGACTCTCCGCTCATGGTTTGCGAAGTCCGCGAGATTTTCGGCGCTTCAGCGATAATAAGGATACCCAACGGCAACCAGTTTCTTGTCAACATATCAAATGACTGCGACAAGCTGAAATCCGGAGACTTAATTTTAGTTGAGCAAAAAAACCTGACAGTCATAAGGAAGGTGCCGATAACAAGGCGCTTTAATGTTGAGAAGTTTGTCATTGTTGAAAAGCCTACAATTACATGGGAAGAGATAGGTGGTTTGAGCCATCAAATACAGGAGATCCAGGAAGTAGTGGAATTGCCGCTGAAAAAGCCTGAATTGTTCAAGAAAATAGGGATTACGCCGCCAAAAGGAGTCCTGCTTTACGGAGAGCCCGGCACAGGCAAGACATTGCTTGCAAAGGCAGTTGCGGCTTCCACAAATTCAACCTTCATAGAGGTTGTAGGCTCCGAGCTTGTGCAGAAATTTATCGGCGAAGGGGCAAAGCTTGTAAAGGAGATTTTTGAGTTTGCCAGAAAAAAAGCTCCTTCAATTATCTTTATTGACGAGCTTGATGCGCTGGCTGCAAAGAGGATAGAGGTAGGCACATCAGGGGAAAGGGAAGTAAACAGGACTTTCATGCAGCTGCTTGCAGAGCTCGACGGCTTCAAGCCATTGGGCAACGTAAAAGTCATAGGCGCCACAAACAGGAAAGACATTCTCGATCCTGCTGTCATAAGGCCAGGAAGGCTTGACAGGCTCATCAGCATTCCTATTCCCAACAATGAGGCAAGGCTTGACATACTGAAAATCCACTCGAAGAGCATGAACTTCGACGAGAAGAAGGTCAAAATTGAATTGCTTCCATCTAGAATGGAAGGCTTCAGCGGCGCCGAGATAAAGGCTGTTTGCACAGAGGCAGGTTATTTTGCAATACGAAATGACAGGACATATGTAACAAAGGAGGATTTCCTGAAAGCCATTGACAAGGTCAAGCAGGAGGAGAAGACTGAAGGGCAGGATTATATGGGAATGTTTGGGTGAATTTCTAATAAATATTTAAATATTCAATCTAATTTCAGATAATTATGCGAGCCATGATTATTCCCGGCAATGAAAATGCTGATATGTCCCAGGCATGGTATCCCTATGTTAAAAAAGAACTGGAAAGATTAGGCATAAAAGTAATAGCAAAGAACATGCCTGATGCAGATTTGGCAAGAAAAGAGTATTGGCTCCCTTTTATTGAACAGCAACTTGAAGAAGATGCGGATTCTATTTTAATAGGCCATTCGTCTGGTGCTGTCGCTGCCATGAGGTATTTAGAAAACCACAAGGCAGTTGGAGCTGTGCTAGTCAGCGCAGAATACACTGATTTAAACAATGAAAAGGAAAAAATAAGCGGCTATTATGATGAAACATGGAGATGGAATAAAATAAAGAAAAATGCAAAGTGGATTATACAATTCCATTCAACAGACGATCCTTTCATCCCTGCAGAAGAGGCAAGATTTATTCATCAGCAGTTAAGTACAGAATATCACGAGTTTAGTAATCAATCCCATTTCTGGGCAATTGGCAATTTAATAAAAGATAAGTTCCCGGAGATTATTGAAGCTATTAGAAAGAAATTAAATAAATAATTGCATTCTCACAAGTTTTTTGCAACTAAAAAATAATTGGCGCACGCTCAGCAGTTACTACCGCAAGTCATTGCTTTCGCTCCTAGGGTGTTCACGAAATCATCGCGTGCACCAAGATAAATAAGAATTGTTGATTTTTAAGGGTTTCTGTCAATCACGGCTTTGCAGCTTTCCACATAACCTCAAAATATTTTCTATAGCCGTCTGCAATTGCCTTGTTTTTTATGACAACAGCCAGCGGCTCCTCCTCAGAAAGAAGAAGCAATGCAACTTTGTCGCCGTAAATACGCAAAGCGGCCCTTGAGATATACTGGTTGGGCATGTACCTTAAATCGCTGAGGGGGTTCTTCTTTAATTTCTTTCTTGATGCCTCGTCGTATATCAGCCTAAGCCTAATTTTTGCATTTACCCTTTTTATCACGAAAAGCCTGAAATAATGCTTTAGCACCTTCTCAAGCTGCTGCCCAGGCCCATAGCCAATGTAACCCTTTCCTGTCCTTATTATGTCTTCAAAAACGGTTTTTAGCCCTTCTGCGCCCTTGTAGAACCTAACGTCGTGCCTTTCCTGCATTGCAGCTTTCATCTCCAGTTCCGGCATAATCCTCTGAAAATCTTTTTTTATGGCATCCAGCTCAAATTTCTTCTCATCTATCAGCTCAAGAAATCTTTTCGGGTTCACAGGGCTGAACAGCTTCTTGTTGTTAACTATAACAAAGCTTATCAAGCCCTTTTCCATAAGCCGGTCTATAGCATCATAGACATTTCTCCTGTGCACGCCTGATTTTTCTGTTATCTGCCCGGCTTGGGCGGTTCCAAGGTTAAGAAGAGCCATGTACACCTTTGCCTCATTCCTTGTCAAGCCAATTTTATGCAGAACATCTTCCATATAGATAATATGATCCACATAGCTATTTAAATTTTATGGTGATTTAATATCACCACATTTCTTTATATACTTAGCCAACTAAACATTTTATTATGAAAAAATGCAAGGAACTTGTTATAAGCATCTTGGACTTAAACACTATGGACGATTTCAATGATAAATAATATAGAGGTGAATCTTTAACATTTATGACCAGCAAATCCCCAAGGAAAACGGATTGATAAAGCAACAAATACAAAAAACTTAACAAAAATTAAGTTTTAAAAAGCATCTCAGAACCAAGTTCGAGGCAAAAATCAATCCACAAAAAAATCGACGCAAACTCGATAAAACCTTGGGGAATACTGGCCGCATTTTACAACTTTAAGGATATTGAACTCCTTTTTCGATTTTTGACATGCGCCTTTTACTTTATCTTCGGCTTTGTAGAATTCATCTTCGTGCAAAAAGTCGTAAAAATGGACAACTCCTTTATTTTTTATATATTTTAATGCCAGATACAGAAAATTTTCTCCTCCTTTAGGCAGAGGCATCAGTATTCTATCAAACTTTTTCTTTAATTTCGGCATCACTTTTCCGACATCGCCCAAAAATAAATTGATTTTGCCATTTAATTTATTTTTCTTGACATTTTCCAATGCGTACTTGTGCGCAATCGGGTTTATTTCAATGCCATAAACAGCCTTGCATTTTGAGTTTTTTGCAATAACCAGCGGATAAGCACCAGAGCCGCTGAACATCACCAAAACAGACTCGTTTGATTTTATTAATTCTGCAATCCTCTTTCTCTCAGAAGACATTCTTGGAGAGAAATAAACCTTTTCTACATCCAATTTAATCCAAACATCATTCTCCTTATGGATTGCCTCTTTTCTTTTCTCGCCTGCTATAACTTTTAATTTTGGAGTTCTGAACCTGCCAGAATATTTTTTGGTTTTTTTGAGAATGATTTTTATATGCGGATAATTTTTTAGTATTGTTTGTCCGACTATTTTTTCTTTTTTTGCTAATTCTTTTGGAAAATCAGAGAATATCAGAATATCTCCTACAACATCAAAAGAAGAGGGCACTAATCTAAGCTCCTTATCAGTCAATTTATTTTTCAGATAAAATTTCAGGTTTTGCTTCATCTCTACCCAAAAAACTCCCCAAGCCCTTTCTGGCTTTTTTTCTTATTTCCCTTTACTAGCCCTTCAATCTGGTTTCTGACCCTATCTTCAGAAAAATTGTGCATGCCAACAAGCAATCTTATTATTTCATCCTCGTCAGCGTTTTTCCATTTCAACTCATACCTCTCATTTACAGGCATGTGCCTTATCAAATCAAAAACTTCCTGCCATGGGAAATCAAAAAAATCATTCCATTTTGCTTCATTAAACATAGCATCAAAGCTTGTTTTATATTCCTTGACCATCTTTAGCGCGGTTTTAGGCCCTATTCCTTTTATCCCGCCTGAATTGTAGTCAGTGCCAATAAGCATTGCCAAAGCTATCAATTGCTCCTGATTGATTCCTAAATGATGCAAATTCTCTTTTAAGTCAATCAAATCAGGGCTGACAATATCATAGCTCAGCTTGTCTTTTCTCTTCTTTCTTCCAGCCATGCTCAAATTTCTTATAATTCTTGGCGCTTCAAAAAGCATGGCATCAGCGTCATTTGTTGCAAGAGCGAAAGCATCATTGTTTTTGACAATAAAAGAAGCCTGGGCTTCTGCTTCTGAAGGGGATTCTATGACAGGCAATCCAAATGCCCCAACGAGCTTTTTTGCTTCACCAATCATATCCTCGGTTAATCTGGAAGTTCTTGCAGCATACTTCTTCATGAGTTCCTCGTCAGCCTTTTCCTTTGCCTGCCTGAACCTTTTCTCCGCATCCATCTTCATTTCCTTTCTTTTCTCAAGAGTCAGGTGCTTCAGCTTTGGCGGCTCTCCGTCAAAAACAAAGGCAAGCCTTATGCCCTGCTGGAGCAGATTGGATATTCTTGCGGACAATCCAATTAAATGCGACGTTACATTGCCTTTTGAGTCCGTCAGTAAAGAGCCATCTCTCTGCCTTATAGAGCTCAGAAACTGGTAAAGCCACATTGGAGCGTCAACAACCAGAACCTTATTGTGCAGAAATTCCAAACCGATTTCCCTGATTAATAGCAATTCCGTTATAGCGACTCCCATTTTATATCTTCTTAAAAGTCAAATTGCTTAATTCCCTTCCAATCATTTCCTGCGCCTTTGCCGACAAGTCGCCTGGCGAGAGAACGATGACAGGCAGCCTCTTCAGCTGCCCCTTGACATAAGCATTGCTCAAGTCAGAGTCGCTTATCCTTTTCTTGTTTCTTGCCTTGCAGTAATACTGCAGGCTGCCGACAACGCTAGGAATCTCAACAACAAAGTCTATCTCGGAATTCCTTTTTACAACTTCAGAGCTTAAAATGATTATTTTATTCTTTTCAAAGAATTTGGCAACATCTTTCAAGAAAATATCATCTTTGTCTCTTGACTTGTGTTTTCTCGGCTCTTTTTTTTGCTTTACCCCTTTTTGTAATGTTTCTATTGGTTTTTCTTCTATTTTTTGTTCCACTGGAAAATGCTTTGCATTTTCTGTGCCACGAAAATCTTCGATTTTCGCAGGTTTTATTTCCTGATTTTGTATTTTTTCTAATGGCTCTGTAACTGGCTTTTCTATAATTTTTAATTTTGATTTTATAATTTGCTCAGCCTCTTCATTGCCTGCAAGATGCCATTTCCAGAATATCTCCCTGTTATTGTTGTACTTCACGTTCAGCGGAATTGCAAAGTCCCTTATTTCCCGCAGGGCAACCCTGATTACTGGCTCCTGCTCGGAATCCCTGAGCACCTTGTTTTCGTTCAGCATGTCATAAGCCTTTTTTTCCTTGTCATTTGCATTCACTATGTACTTCTGCAGCATTGCTTCCTGCCCATCCAGGTAATAAAGCGGCGAGCCGCCAACCTTGATTGCGGAAATTCTAAGCTTTCTGCTTGCTGTAAGCTCGGCAAGATGGGCGCTTGCCATCAATATGTCGCTCCCTATCTCTTTTGCAATCTGGACAGGCAGAACAGGCCCTTTTGCCCTTACAATTTCAAGAATTCTGTCGCGGGTTTCCATAATACAAAAAAGGCATGTTTGTTTTTATATGTTTTGCTGCCAAAAAGTGAATTTCACGGCCTTAGCCATTTTATCTCATAGTACGTAACGTCGTTTTCAGCATCAACAATGCCGATAAGAAGCCGCTTCTTTGTGGAATGCGCAACACGGTTTTTTGCGGCAAACTCGTACCATGTCAGTGTTGAGCCTTCATGCACCGGAAAAACAACCCATCTTGCATGGTCCTCTCCCGGCTTTACTCCCCTGTCATAAATCCTGAAGTCAGCGCCGAACTTCAAGGCAGTCTTTATTATGTAACCCCTGTTCCTTATGTCCCTGTAGACGCAATACCTCACCCAGAAATTGGGCTCTGCCTTTTGCGACTTCTTCAGAAAGCCCTGGAAATCAATAGACTTGTTTCTTGAATCATAGGCGATAAGCCTCTTCTTTTCAAGAAGGTACAACGCCTCAATCAGGGAAAACTGCACCCTGCCGTCGTCAAGCAATTCCCCATACCTGCTTTGGTTATAGAGCTCTCTAGCGTTGTCTGAGCTTTCTGTAAGCACCCTTTCATTTGAAAGATATGCTTTGACAGGCTCTTTGTGTTCCTTAAGTTCTTTGTCTTCCTTCTTCGGAAGGATTTCTTCCTTTTTCTTTGGAGTCATATTAAAGATTGTATTGGATAGTGGTAAGTGGAATGGTTTAAAAAGGTTGTTTATTCCTGAGCTGTAAAGTAAACATCAGATAAATAAATTTTGATTAAATTTAAATAGTTGTTATTTTAAATTTAGGATTATGAGAAAAACTTCCATAACCAGCATTAGTGGACTTATAACTATTTTCTTGGTTTTTGGAGTTATGAATGGAACACTCAAAAAAGAAGGGTATATTATTTGGCTAATTGGAAGTATTGGTGGTGCTTTACTCTTATTCTTTTTAGCTAAGTTTCTTAGATATATCTACCAAATAGTTAAAAGTTATCTTGTTAAGAAATTTGGTAAAGTAAATGTCAAAAAATAACAAACTAAAAACTTACCTTCTTTTTCTTCTTATTTTACTTTTTCCAACTTTTTTTCTCTTGCCGAGTATTTGATCTTCCATAGCAGTACTTGGATTTTTCCTTCCATCACCAGTCACGGTTTTCCTTGCATAACCACGGAATGTTTTCATAATTAACTATATAATCATTGTCATTTATAAAACTTTTGTAAATTAACTTTTTAAATGATAAATCAACAAAAGGTTCTTATTTATACAGAGCCTTCAAACAAAAACCATTATAAATTGATATTCAATACTCTATCTTATGCAACTTACATTTTTAGGCACTTCCTCAATGGTGCCTACCAAAGAGAGAAACCAGATAGCTGTTTTCCTTAGCTACGGCTCTGAGGGCATTCTGTTTGACTGCGGGGAAGGCACGCAAAGGCAGTTCAAAATTGCGGGAATAAGCCTTACCAAAGTCACAAAAATCCTGATTAGCCACTGGCACGGCGACCATGTGCTTGGTTTGCCAGGATTGATACAAACATTAAGCTCAATGGATTACAATGGAAAATTGGAAATCTATGGGCCAATCGGAACAAAAAAGAGGATGGAAAGCATGTTCGAAGCCTTTGTCTTTGACAAAAAGATTGATCTCGCTGTCAATGAAGTAAAAAGCGGCATTTTTTTTGAAAACAATGAATTTCAATTAGGGGCTCATCATCTGGAGCACGGAATTGAAATACTGGGCTACAGGTTTATAGAGAAAGACAACAGGAAGGTTGACATGAAAAAAGTGAAAAAACTCGGAATTCCTGAAGGGCCTTTGATTGGCAAGCTCCAGCAGGGCAATGCAGTTGAATACAGTGGCAAAAAAATAATGCCTGATGATGTAACTTACATTGAAAAAGGCAAGGTTGTTGCATACATTACAGACACATTGCTTTGCGACAACTGTCACAAAATAGCTGAAAACGCCGACTTGCTGATATGCGAAGCTACTTATTCTTCAAAGCTTGTAGATAAAAGCGAGGAATACGGGCACATGACTGCTAAGCAGGCTGGGCAACTGGCAAACAAGTCAAATGCAAAGCAGCTTGTTTTGATACATTTCAGCGCCCGCTACAAAAATACCCAGGAGCTGGAAGAAGATGCAAGAAATGTTTTTGACAATACTATCTGTGCGAATGATTTTATGAAAATTGGATTGTAAAATGGCAACAATCGAAGATTTCAATAAACTGGATATTAGAGTCGGAAAAATTATCGATGCGGAAGATTTTCCAGAAGCCAGAAAGCCAACTTACAAGCTGAATATTGATTTTGGAAAGGAAATCGGAATTAAAAAATCATGCGTCCAATTGGTTAAGAATTACACCAAAGAGGAGCTGAAAGGAAAATTAGTGTTGTGCGTTGTGAATTTTCCTCCAAGGCAGATAGGCTCTGCGGTTTCGGAAGTTCTTACATTAGGAGTTCCTGAAGAGAATAGTGAATGCATATTAATTAAACCAGAGCGTGACGTTCCAATAGGCGTAAAATTATATTAAAAACAAAAATGTCAGTCAAGCAAAAAGGCTCGAAGGCAGAAAGGGAATTATTGCATATGTTCTGGGGCAAAAACTGGGCATGTTTGCGCTCTGCAGGCTCCGGTTCTATGAAATACCCAGGGCCGGACTTGATAGCAAGCAACAAGGCAAGAGTCCTTGCTGTTGAATGCAAATCCACAAAAAAGAACAAGCAGTATCTTGACAACCATGATGTCCATCAGCTTAAGGAATTTTGCGAAATCTTCGGCGCAGAGCCGTGGTTTGCAGTGAGGTTTGCAAGAAAAGACTGGCTTTTCTTAGGCATAGAAGATATAGAAAAAACAGAAAACGGCTATGTTATTGACTCAAAAGTCGCAGAAAGAAGGGGATTATTGATTGATGAGCTGATAAAATAAATCTAATGCCTTCTCTTCACAGCCCTTTCAATCTTTATCTCTTCCCTTACTACCTTGTCTACGACTCTTTCAATATGCATCTCTATCCTTGCAATTCTTCTTTCCATAAGAACAAGAATCCTCAGGGAATATACTATAGCAGCCAAAGTGCCTATGATGATAGCAAGAGTTATTTCCTGAACGCCAAAAGCCATCTGCTCACCTCAATTTTTTGATTTTACTGCTATTTATTCGGTTATTTATATAGTTTTCGTTGACTCTGCTTTGATTTTTGTTTTTCCTTTAGATTCCCTGTTTATAAGCCATGCTTTCTTTGTTGTGTACTGCGCAGGATTCCTTATCTTCGGGCAGAAATTGTCAGGCTTGCAAACCCCAATGCCGAGCATGTACTGCTCATTGCTGCAGTTTGGCGGCAGTATCTTCTTGCGCATCTGCTTGTGGTATCTTACCTGCCCAAGAAGATAGACTTCCCTTAAAGGCTCTCTGTTCTTTGCATTCCATTCCCTTAGCCTTTTTTCTATCATATCATAATCCCAGCCGATTGAGGTGAAGAAGTTAACCAAGATGAATAAAGCCCTTTTTCTGCCATCTTCCAATCCATCCAAAATCAGCTTGATGCAGGGCGGGAACAATTCCTCCGGCAATGCATTTTGCGGGATTTCAAGCTCTTTTCCTTCTCTTAGGCTATCTGCCTCCTGCCTGATATCAAAATCCAGCGCCTGCGTCAGCAATTGCCTGCCCTCGTCATTTTGCGCATTGTCCCCTGCAAGAAACCTGTGTTTGCTTATTCTGACATTTTTCGGAATTGCAAATTCCTTTCTGAAAAGCAAAACCTTTTCAGGGTTCAATGGGGTCGAAACCAATCCGGATTTTTCATGCAGCGAGTAAGGCATCCTGTAAAGGTGCCTTGATGAAATCAGCAATGTGTCAATGTTCAAAAACGGCTCTGCGTTCAAAGCCCTTGCTTTATTGCTGTAATATGTTATCTCGCCTGCATTTTTTCCTGTTTTTTCTATAATGGCATTGAAGTCATTTTTTTCAAATTTCATAATCTTTTCGCCGAGAGGCTGCTTTATCATCTCTTTTATGTACAATGCGATTTTTCTTGGCGCTTCAGGAAACATTTTTTTTGTCTCATCATTCCTCATTTTCTCGGGAAATGCCTCAAAAGGCACTCCAATGTGAAATCCCTTGTTGCCTGAAAACTTGCATGATATGGATTTTATGTTGTGGAACTTCAAAGCCTTGATCACCAAATCAGCAGCCTCTCTTGAATACTCGAAAATGCCGCAGTCAATGTCAAGCACCAAATCCCAGCCTTTTCTTAAATTGTCAAGCTCGTGCTTTCTCATTGAAGTGTCGATCTGCAGCGGATTTCTCCAGAGCTCTTCAGATGCGTGAAAAGAAGTTGCGCCCTGCTTCGCAAGCTCAAGAATATCGACAGCGTTCCTTAATATGTCCGGCCTTTTGCCGAAGTTGTCGTTATACTTTACAGCAATCTCCCTGTCTTTTGCATTTGCTATTATCTCTTCCTGAATGTCTGCTCTCTTGTAGTGGCTTAATGAAACGTTTAGGGGAATCATGATTTTGGGGATGTTTTTGGGTTTTTAATGGTTTTGCATGGTTTCACAGAAAAGGTTTAAATATAAAAATTCATTTAACATAGCAATGCTTCAAAAAACAGAGGAATTTCAGGATTTGATTGATAAGATAATAACTTCCGATATTCTGGTTATTGTCGAAGGCAAGAAAGACAAAATTGCATTGGAAAAATTAGGCATCAACAATATTATCGAACTCAACAAAAAGCCCATATTCCAGATTGTTGAAGAAATCTCAAACTCAAATGAAGAATGCATCATTTTGACAGATTTGGACAAAGAGGGAAAACAGCTATATTCAAAATTAAACTCTGACTTGCAAAGACATGGAATCAAGGTAAACAATAAATTAAGGGAATTTCTGTTCAAAAACACAAAATTAAGGCAGATTGAGGGGATTGGTACTTATTTTGAGAATTTATTAAACCATTAAATTTTTAAATTGGAAAAACATACCGATTTGCTATGACAATCAAAAATCAGTTCAAAACAGCAATTTTATTGGCATTACTTACAGCCCTATTCCTGTTTATAGGAAACTTGTTTGGCAGGACGGGTTTTTATTTCGCTTTGGCATTTGTAGGGCTGATGAACTTTGGTTCTTACTGGTTTTCCGACAAAATAGTGCTCATGATGTACCGAGCTAAAGAGGCAAAGCAAAGCGAATATCCCAAGCTGTACAAGGTTGTGAAAGAAGTATCAAAATTAAGCAATCTGCCCATGCCCAAAGTTTATGTGATTCCGACAAACTCGCCGAATGCGTTTGCCACCGGAAGAAATCCCAATCATGCGGCAGTTGCTGCGACAGAAGGCATTTTGAAAATATTAAACGAAGAGGAGCTAAAGGGAGTTATTGCCCATGAATTTGCCCATATAAAAAACAGGGACATACTTATTTCCACGGTTGCCGGAACAATTGCCGGCATCATCTCTTACATAGGCAATATGTTCATGTGGAGCGCAATGTTTGGAGGCAGGGATGATGACAGCAGGGGAAATGCAATCAGCCTGCTGGTTTTGGCTGTACTAACTCCAATAATCGCTTCAATGATCCAGCTTGCCATATCAAGAAGCAGGGAGTACTTGGCGGATGAGGCAGGGGCTAAAAATGTCAAGAATGGAAATTCACTTGCCGATGCCCTTGAAAAGATAGAAAAAAATGTTGACATCAATCCAATGAGGTTTGGGACAACGGCAACTGCTCATTTATTTATATCAAATCCATTCAGAAATGCAAGCTTTTTGAAATTGTTCATGACGCATCCGCCCACAAAAGAAAGGGCAAAAAGATTAAGGGCGATGAAGTTTTAGGATTTCTTCCTTTTACCTGGCTTGGGCTTTGCTTCTGGCTTTGGCAATTCTGTTGATTTGACATTCTTTTTTGAACTAAACCAATAAAACCTGCCGGCAATCCCGATGGCTAAAAATACAATGCCAAAAGCCACTATGAAACTGCTGTAAGTCCTCAAAAACATGAGCAAAATCACGCTTAAAATCGCCTTAAAGCCGAAAATGGCGCCTGAGCCGAACATGCTGCCAAGTATTGGAGTCGTATCTATGCCAACAAGATTCTCGTAAACTATAATTCCAAGGTAAGGAAGCATAATCAAGACACCAAGGCTGAAAGAAATCTGGCTTAGAATAACCAAGAACAATTCAAGACTCATAACCAGCAGCCATAAAACTGCCAATAGGGCAAGCAGGATTAGAAAGTATATAATCTTGTTTTTGTTGAGGTAATTCAGCACTTCATTGTATTTATCCAAGGCGCCAATTCTCGGCGCGTCAAGATTTGCCGGCAATGCGCCTCCAATCACATTAAAGAAGAATTCCCTGTCGCTTATCAGGCCTGCCTTGTAATCTTTGCATACTGCACCAATATTGCTGAAATCCGGCAAGGTGCTGCCTTCAAGCCTGCTGCAGGAGTTTTCAATCTCGCCTGATTCAACCTGCATGCAGGTTTCCCTTACCTGGGCATCATTCTCAATTTTTACCCCTTTTCTTTTTAATTCCCTGTAATCGCGGCAGTTTTCTTTCATGGAGTCAAGCAGGCTCCTGTTTGAGCAGATTTGGCTTATTGTCACTATGCCCTCTCCTTTATCCAAAGAGGAGCAGGTTTCTGCAAGCTTGCTTACAGCCTGCTTCTGCGCATCAGGAGAGGCATAAGCAAAAATGTCGCCAAAAACATTCTTCATCAAATTTGGCAAATTTAATGTTATAGTTGAAAAAACAATGGTTACAATGAGAAATGCAATTAAGGATTTTATTATCGAAATTAAAAAATTTTTGAAGCCCATGGAATTAAAACGAGACTGATAGAATATAAAGATTTCTAAATTTAATTCTCCCTATACTCCCCCTCAACAACATTCTTTATCTGCTTTGCTTTCTGGGGACCAATTTTTTCCACTTCCTGAAGCTCTTTTTCAGTTGCGTTCACAATGTTTTTTATTGTCTTGAAGCGCTTTAACAAAGGTTTTGCAAGCGCCAATCCCATTCCCGGCAATGAGCTGACAACATATTCCTGCTGCTCTTTTAAAGTAACAGGCTTCCTGTCTGCATGCAGGCTGAAATCCTTTCCAGTCTCTTCCTGCTCCCTTTTTGCTATTATCTGCAGCAATGCGGCAGTCTCCTTGAAGTTTCTTGTCTGCACAATCGGAATTCCATAAGAAACAGCAATTGTAGCCATCATGCCAAGGATGGAGTTTTGATGCACGTTCCTCACAGCATAAATGTTCTGCTCGCCCTCTATAACAACGACAGGCCTCTCAAAATTGTTCTTAAGGTTTTTTATCTGCTGCAGCAGCCTGCCGTCAATAATAGAATCAACAAAATCCTCAACACTTTTTACTTCCACCCCGCACCTTGAAGATACAACATAGTCAGCATATTCGAGCCTCTCGAGATTCACAGCTACATTGCCTTCAGCCATCTCCCTTATTATGCCGCTTCCCTTCTCCCTGTAATCCGCAAAAATCTTTAATTTTTCCTCAGAAAATTTTGCAATCGTAACTTCTTTTTTCTCGTGCAGCGAAAGATTTAATTTTCTTCTTATATTCACAAGGTTCCTGTACATCTTTTTTTCCTTGTGATGGGCTACCCACCTGTAAGCCTCGTCCCTTGTGCCATTTGCCATTAAAATCATAACCCTTCCTTTTTCCTGCCTTCCTGTCCTGCCTCTTCTCTGTATGCTCCTTATCGCACTTGGAATCGGCTCGTAAAAAATCACCAAGTCAACCCTTGGAATGTCCAATCCTTCCTCTCCAATTGAAGTTGCAACAAGCACATTGAACATTCCATTTTTGAAATCCTCAATCATCTGCTTCTGCTCCTTCTGGCTCAATCCGGTCTCATTTTTCTTCTGCTGCCCGACAAAAATATTGGACTTTACATTTTGGATTTTATTCAGCTTTTCAACAATGTCAAGAGCATTGTCCCTGTACTGGTTGAAAACCATTATCTTTGCATTGGGATTCTGGCTTATCTCCTTATCAATAATGTTCTGGAGCTCAATGAGCTTTGGGTGCTCAACCTTTTCCTCGTGCAGTATTTTTGTCTTTATCAAGGCTGACTTGAAATTTGAATCAGACATTATGGACTTTATTGCCTTGGTTTTTGAAGTCCTTGATTCAGAAAGCAGCTTTTCAAAATACTTGTTTAGGGCTGCAATGCCCTGAGTTTCTAGCAATTCAAGCGCGTGGTAAATCTTCATGACTTCTGCAAGCAAAGATATTGAGTTCCACATCACAAAATCCTTTTCGCCTGCAGCAATCTTGCCCCGGAGCTCTGCCTGCAGCTGCAGCAAATCAGACTTTGAGACATATTTGACATCAGCTCTTCTCAGAATACCCCACTTCTTGAGTTTTTCAAATCTCTCCTTTAGGAACAGGGTGAGCAGCTTGCTGATATCGCTGAAAACATTAGGCAGGTCAACCTTTACCCAGTCAATCTGCATTTCCTGTATGTAGGGCCTGACATCAGAGTCTTCATCTGTCCTTACTTCAATATCCTCTATGAAAAGGTTTCTGCATACCTCCTGGATTTTTTCCATGTCGCTTCCCGGGGAGGCAGTCATTCCTATTATTCTCGGGTAGCTTGCCAGTTTCATATACTGCCTTGCAACAAAAACATAAGCATAGTCGCCGACTGCTCTATGCGCTTCGTCAACCCCAAGCAGGCAGACTTCTCCAAGGTTTATCCTGCTGCTTATGATGTCATTTTCCAATCCTTGCGGTGTTGAGAAAACAATTTTTGCGCTTTTCCAGAGCTCTGCCCTTTTTTCCGGAGCCACCATTCCTGTGAAGATTGACATTTCATTCTCGCCAATCTCAAAATGCTCTTTGAAAACGCTCATGTACTGATCAATCAAAGGCTTTGTAGGTCCTATGAAAAGAATTTTTGAGTTTGGAAACTGCTTTAGCCTCTGGGCAGCAAGCATAAGGAAAATGTTTGTTTTGCCCATTCCTGTAGGCAGAACAACTAAAGTGTTTTTCTCTGCCGCTGTTGCAAGTATTGTCTGCTGGTACAGCCTTGGCTCAAAGTTCTTAATCATATCAGAAAAGGATATTTTTTGGGTTTATAAGGTTTGTTGAAAGAAAAAATAATTTTATTGAGATATACTAAATCATAGCCTTCTTATAAATGCCCTTCTGCCATCAGAAACAATATGCAAATCTAGATATGAGTTCTCTCCAGTTTGTCTGACTCTTTTATAATGATCACTAACTTCCTCTTCATTCATCACATCTTTAGTATCATGTATAATTGATACTTGTGGCTTGAATAGTTTTGACCTTTGAATATGTTCACCAACGATTTTGGCTAAACTATACTCCAACTCATCACTATCAATAATTTGCACTTTTCTTTTTTTTACTTGTAATTCCGTAAAAAAAGTACCAGAATTAAGATCGTACGAACCATCTTCACCATCAGGATTAAAATTAACTAAACGCTCACCGGCATAATAGAGTGTTACTTTACAATTCATACCATTTTTTGAAGTTGCCCCCCTTACAAATGGAACTTCAATTTCACCATCTTGCAAAGTTCTATCCAAAGTAAATTCTGATTGAGAAAAGTCTCTTGCCCTATGATATTGAAGAAAATAGTTCTTCCCATTATATGTTTGAAATTCCATTATCGGGCAATGATTTGGATCAAATCTTCCCAAATTTCTTACATTTTCATATAACTTCACTAGATTACCTAAATCAGCTTTTAAATTCTCAGGAAGAGGTATAATAAATTCCCGTTCAAGCCGTCCATTCTCAAAAATAGCATAATTCAACAAACTATCCTCCTTTCTATGATAAATTGCGGTTATATGGTACCTATTAGGTATTGCAGAATCAGCAACTACTACCCTATTTATTCCTTCAAGCGCCTCCCAAATTGAAAAAGAGGCAGCATCCTCAAACTCATTTTTGTCCAGACCCACAAAACTGCAGTATTGTGCATGTGTAACTCGGAGACAATCGTCTTTAAATTTAAAATAAGCTTCTTTAATTTACTCTACTGACTTCATCCCCTCTGGGCTAAACACTATATTTTTAAAATCTATTTTAGCTGCCCTAAGAATAATATTAGATAATTGAAAACTATCCAATAAGCCGGAAATACCATCATAGTCCTGAGGATGTTCGCTCCGTAGTAAAATAGCCTTTTTGGATTTTCTTGCCTCTGCTAAAGAATCAAACCTTCTAGGTACTAAAACCCCATTCTGCTCCACATAATCGGCAATTGTTCTCTTTGGCTGTCCTTGTAATCTTTCTGGATTTTGAATGTAATAGTCCATATATAAATGACAATTAATCCAGTTTTATAAATGTTACTATTTAATAGTAAAAATTAAATAATTTTTATATTAATCAAAACTTTATAAGAAAAATAATTCGACATTATCCATAAAAAATCACCTCAACAGTCAAAGTAGCTTTTTTTACCCCAGAAGCAGGCCAATAGCTTATAATTCTTGTTTCATCTTTCATTGTGAATTCCCTTTTTACTGGCTGTTCGCCTTTTAACTTATATTCTATGTTCTCAAAAGGTCCTTTTATGTCCAGCCCGGCAAAGTAAATTGAATCATCCCTGAACTTGAAGTTTATCTTTACTTTGTCGCCAATCTTTGCCTTTATTGTGCTTGGGTAAAAGCCATAGTCATCAGCCTCGATAGTAAATTCACTTGCGCCCGGCTCAACTTTTGGCACATAATCAGACTCAACATTAATGGTTATAAGCTTTGTCACCTTTGGGCTCAAGGAAGAATGGTCGCTTTTGACAAGCTCTGCAACTATTGTGTGCTTTCCGGAAACAACATTCTCAAATGCGATTATCCTGTCTGTTGTAACCTTTCTTTCAGAGTCAAGCCACACATGGAAATGCCCTTCGCCTTCCTTTACAGGAGAGCCGACAGGCACTATATTGAAATTATCTGCGTCAACCTGAACAATAACTTTTGAGCTTTTTATCAAGTCGCCGTCTTTTGGAGAAACAATTGCCAGTACAGGACTTTTCGGCTGCTCAACAACAATTTTCTCAGCAATATTCTCTTTGCCAGCGTCAATTGCAGGAACTTTTGCTGCTGTATCCTGCTGCTGAGGGGCGCATGCAAATATCAAGATAAGCAACGAGACAAGCACGCCAAAAAAATATTTTTTATCCATAAAAGCCACAAAAACAGCTAACACATTCTTATTTATATTTTTTTCGCAGCAAAATAATATTAAAATTTAAAATCTTGTATCCTTCAGAATCTTGTTATCATACAGCTTGTAGCTCAATATCATGCCAAGTATAAACAAGACTATTGACACACGCCTGCTGCCATAATAAACTCCTATTAAATAGCCTATGACAAACCCGATAATAATCATCAGATAAGGAAACTGCATCTTGTCTTTTCTTTCATAGAGCAGCCTTCCAGCAAGCATGCCTGAAAGGAACATTATTATGTAGCTTATTGCCGCGCTTGGGGCTGACAAGGCAATGACAACGCCAATAGCCATAAGCACTAAAAACCAGAATTCCATCCAGTTCTTGTAGTATTGGAACATAAGCATCACTTCGGGCCAAACCAGGCTTTCCTTTCAAAGCTTATATAGTAAGTGAGCCATAAAACAATCCCAACCAAAAGCGAAAGCACCAATGCAAAAAATACAGGTATGCTAATCACCATCAGGATAGTTGCAACTGCAATTGCAGGCAGTGCAAATGCGTAGAGCATCCTGCTCCCAAAATATATCTTGCTGCCGTCAAGAGGAGGAATCGGAATCAGGCACGTGATTGTATAAATCACGTTGAATATTATCGCCTTCTGTATCAGGGGATTGGGGGAAAAGACGCTTAATATTTTCAATAAAATAATCAGCATTAAAGTGGATAAAGGGCCTGCCAAGGCAACCATGGCTTGCCCAAAATAATTTATGCCGTACCTGAAAAACCCCAAGCGGTGCCCTGCAAGGTGGTGTAGCATAAAGCCTGCCGGGATTATAAGGGGCAAACTGCCTTTAGTTATTAATGCGGCAACTAATGATATTATCAGGCCAAAATACCACATTTTGAATTCCAATCTATATCCAATTGCCAGCGCCCAAATGCGCTGCCCGGCATCGTGTACTAATATTGACAAAGCCGCAATCAAAACAGCATTGAAAAAATTGTATATTCCAACTGAAAAAACGAAGGTGCTTCCAGGACCCCATTCATCATAAGAAAAAACAAAAGCCATCACTAATATTGCAATTATCAATCCCCTTAGCTCATGCTGCGTAAACTTGTAATGCATTTTTATTTTATCCATTAAATCGAGTATTTCAGCCATTATGGAATAAATTAGAAATACAATATTTAAATATATCGAAAATCAAAAAATTTTCGGATTTGATGAAAAATTTTCATCAAATATCGGTTAGCCAACAGAAAAGCTGAATCTTATTTCCGGCTCTTTCACAAGCTCCAGGACATCATCAATATGCCCTGCCCCCAATATAACCAGGATTTTTTTGTCCGGAGCGGAATTCATGAGTTTTTTTAGATTTTTTGCAATGACGGCATTTCTTTCTTCAATCAGCACCCTGTGGACATTTGGGTAGCGCTCTTTCAGCTTATCAGTCAATTTCCTTATTACCTTTTTATCAGGAACCGTTGATAAATCAAATTCAAGCTCTTTTTTTCCTGTAAACAATGCTTTCGCGATGTCAGAAATAAAATTCCATTTTTCCTTCCATGTTATTGCTTTCGAAAGCCTTTTCAAAGTGATTTCTATATCCTGGTCTATAAGGGCAATATCTATTTTATCTCTTTTGGCAATTCTGATGGCCTGTCTCATCTCATCTCCCGGGGCAACTCCGACAAGCCTGCCGAGCTTTCTTTCCGCCCATGCCCCAAACAGGGAAAAAAGGAAGCCTTTCAGCCCAATATGCCTTATTGCTTTAAGCTCAATCTTTCCATGGTTTTTGCTCATCAGGGCAGGAAGCCTTTTTGTGTCAAGCTCCAAGGCTATTATACCTGGTTTTTCCTTTTCTATATGGCTTTTTACCTCTTCCAAGCTTTGTTTTGCTATATGGGAGGTGCCTAAAAGCACAAGATTTTTGTACTTCATGAGTTATGAGAAAATGGCAGTTTTTTAATAAGGTTTCCAAAAGATTTATATACTAGCCAGTAGATAAAAGATTCCAGTTTAAAATAAATTTAAATATAGAAAAGGTGATTTAAAATGCTGAAGATGAAAAAGATAAGCGAGACTTATGACATGAGGGTATTTACAGACAATGGAGAGTATTTTGGCGATGTTGAAGAGTCAATACTGACACAAAACAAGGTTTTTGGATGGAGGGTGAGGGCAACAAAGAACTCGTTCTTAAACAAGGTTTTAGGCTCTGCAAAGGGCGTTATTGTTCCCCATCAGCTTGTCAAGTCAATTGGAGACATTATAATAATAAGCAAGGCTGCTGTGCCTTCTTATGAAGGCTCGGAAGAGAAAGGGACTAAGGGAGAGGATTAAAAAGGGGTTTCTATGGGTTGGCTTAGTTGGTTGAATCCATCCAAGAGAGAACCCCCAGAGCAGCTCAAAGAGAAGATTGTATTTTTTCTATCAGAAGCAAAGTCTTGCATTCAGGTAACTTTACGTTATTTGAATAAAGGCAAACTCAAAAAAGCAATTAAATGGACTAATAATGCTGTAAGTTATTTGAATCTTTGCGAAATAGAAATATCTAAAGCAAACTTACAGAAAGATAGATGCCCTGTCTTATATAATACTATAAAATGGGCAAAAAAATTGCCAGTTAAATTACAGGCAACTTTAATATCCACAGAACGATTTTTTGACCCAAAGAGGA
>JAGVXR010000003.1 GCA_018303645.1 Candidatus Woesearchaeota archaeon | reverse complement strand
ACAAGACATTGCCATTTGTGTATGAGTCATAAATCCTGAAAGTGAAGTTGAATGTTCCGACTTGGGATACTCCATTTGCATTTGTCAGCTTGCCCTGCAAAGTAATTGAGTTCGGGATTGCAAAAGTGACTGTTGAGAGCAGCAGGAATAAAGCTAATGCAATCAGCATACTATTTGTTATATTATTGTTGAGTTTCATTTTTCCTTCTTCTCTTCAATTGAAACATCAAGTTCTTTGACTTCATCCTTTGGTGATATCCTGTAAATCTTCATCTTGCCCAGCATTGTAACGTCAACAATCCCAAGAGAAACTAGCTGATTGACAATCCTGAAGGTGGAGCCTGCAGGCACTTTGCTTGACTGTGAAATCTCGCTAAGATGGAAGTATTTCTCTTTGTTTTCCAATAGTAAATCTAGAATTTTCAGCGTCTTTCTGTCTATTAGATGCCTAATCAAGCTCATAATTCTGGTTATTCAACTCGAAAGTATTTAAATATTTCCATTTTTGGAAAAATTATTCCATTTTTGGAAATTAAAGCAAAGAGAAAAAACTGGATTTTTTAGCATTGTTAAACTAAGCTCCTATACTCACGGACAAAAAATATTGAGCAATAGTTGTCCGTTCGTAATAAGCAAAGGCAATAATTATGCTCAATTATTTGTTGCCTTTACTATAGTCCAACACAACAATTCAAAACACATAAATATAACCATAAAATACTAAACCAACTCCAAAAATGCCAACCAAAGAAACAGAAAAGCAATACAACGAGCTTCAAAAGAAGCACAAGCTTCCAGAGTTCAGAGAAATGGACAGCGAGTTTGAGATAACCGATCTGGAAGAGACAAATTTCCTGCTTATGGCCATAGTCAGGAGAATTTCTGAAAGGCTGGATTTTTACTCTACAATGCTTGAAGAGCTTCTCCAGCCCGACACGGGCAATTTGTACGCAATGCACGAAACCCGATATTTTGATGAAGATGAAAAAAAGCAGATGTACGGGCTGTATGCAAAATTGATGAATTTTAACAGGCAGTCCATAGAGGCTTCCTTGGTGCATAATGAGAAAGAGGAAGCGGATTTTATAAGCAGCCTGTTCAATGAGTGGAAATCCCTTAAGCAGGAATTGCTGAGATTTGTGAAAAAGATGAGAGCTTCATGGAAAACAGAGGAAGCGGATATAAAAGAAGACTTGGGATATCTTGGATAAAATGCAATTGGTAATATTCGGGCCTCCTGGCGTAGGAAAAGGAACTTTGGCGAGCATGCTTTCCAAGAGATACAATATTCCTCACATCTCAACAGGCGATATCTTCAGGAACGAGATAAGCAGCGGCAACAGTGAGCTTATACAATATGTCGAAAAAGGCTTGCTTGTGCCTGACATGGTTGTTAACAAAGTGGTTGAGAAAGCCTTAAAGCAGGAAATTTGCAGGAACGGCTTTATACTTGATGGCTATCCCCGCACAACAGACCAGGCTGAATTTCTTGAGAATGCCGTCTGGAAGCTGAAGAAGAAGGTCGATATTGTCCTGAACATGGTTGCATCTGAAGATGAAATTATAAAGCGGATGACGGCAAGAAGGAACTGCAGCAAATGCGGCGCCTTGTATAACATTATCACAATGAAGCCAAAAAAGAAAGACGTTTGCGATAAATGCGGCAGCGCCCTTTCAATCAGAAAGGATGATGAGCCTGAAACAGTGAAAAAAAGAATACAGGTTTATCAGGAAGAAACCTCGCCTTTGGTTGATTATTATAAAAAGAAAAAAATACTTGCAGACATTGATGCTTCTCCGAGGCCGAGACAGGTGTTCAATTCCGTGACTGGGGTTATTGAAAGAAAAATTCCACAGCAACAGTAGCATAACAAGATTTTGGCAAGGTAAAACTTATTTTTACTTTCTTTTTGTTTCTGTTTAATTCGTCGTCATTGATTTCCAAAAGTTTCAAATCTTTCATTTCAAAAAACAAATCCCTAAAGCTTCCTTCGGAAGTAAGCTCAGGCATCTGGCTTATTATAAATTCTCTTGGATTAAGCCTTTCTTTTTCTATTGCTCTTTTAAACATATTTTTTAATGGGGCGTTTTTCACGGAATCCAGTTCAAAATCAAAGCCAATCAGCGGGATTTTTATATTTTTTTGGCTGTTTTTACTGTGTTTTAAGTATTCTTCAATAATCTTATTGAATAAAAATGACTGGTAGGAATGAACGAACAGCTTTCTTGTCTTTAATGGAATCAGCCTGATTGCTTCGACGTAATTGTTCTTATTTTTTGCCAGATAATCTTTAATTTTATCTTCAATAAACCCGTTATTCTCCAAAATCAGCTCAACTGCCCTCTTAAAATTCCTCTTAATTATGGCTTTTCCAACAAGATGGTTGTTTCTGCTGAATCTTTGAGGGCCAAAAAGATTGAGAATTTTAATAGTTTTATTTTGTAAGCATTGAATTCTTTTTATTTCTTTTTCATTTAAATCCCTGATTGTTATTTCAAATTCATTGCCTTCCAAATCACCCAGTGAAATCGGCTCTTTTCCATTGCCTAAATACCTTAATTCAATATTTTTAAATTTGTATTTTTCAAATCTTTTGCTTCCCCTGAAAATTGAAATTTTCTGCTCTGTTACAGCATTTTTGTCCTTGTTGCCTGCAAAGCCGAAATTCTTCAACGGGATCTTGAATCTGTTTGACAGGATTTGCAGTGCATCGATTGTCGTGTAGTTTGTTTTTTTGAGAAGGAAATATATGTATTGCCCATTATTTTGGATTTTATTGTTTATATCACTAACTTCCTTGACTATGAAATCTTCTGGAAGCTGTTTGATTTTATGCATGAATTGTGAGAAATCCGCGAGATTTTGATTTATACCTTAGTGATATTAGGCAGCTTTCTTTCTCAATTTTGAACTCAGCAGATCATTTACTCTGGCAATGGCTTCTTCCAGAATATTGAGCCTTAATTTGGCAAGATGTTTTGTTGAGTTTGTATCTATTGCAATTTTTGGATTAGTCCATTGGTCTTGAATAATTAGTCTCCCTGGAGAACGAAACTCTTTTTGCCAAGCATCTTTCATTACCAAAAGTTCATTTAACCAGAGTTTAGCTTCTTCAATATTGTCCTTGGCAACTTCGTCTTCAATTATACCAATATGTTCGTTAACATCATTCTTAAATTTCTTGATTACCCTATGCTCTTCAAACACTTATATCACCTATGATTTTATTTCCCAATCAGCTTTATAACATCAATCATCCTTTCGCTGAAGCCCCACTCGTTGTCGTACCATGCAATAACCTTGACGAGATTGCCTCCAATTACGTTTGTCAGTTCAGAGTCAAAGATTGCAGAGTTCGGGTCTGTTATGATGTCGACTGAAACAAGAGGTTCGTTGGAGTATTCCAAAATGCCCTTTAATTTTTCTGCATTTTCCTTGAAAATCTTGTTTATTTCTTCCTTTGTTGTGCTCTTTTCAAGCTCACATACAAAGTCTGTTATTGAGCCTGATGCAACCGGCACCCTAAAAGACAAACCATCAAGTTTTCCTTTTAGTTCTGGGATTACCTCTGCAACCGATTTTGCAGCGCCTGTTGTTGTCGGGATGATTGACAAAGCGGCGTGCCTTGCCCTTCTCAAATCCTTATGAGGCGCATCAACAAGCTTCTGGTCTGCCGTGTAGGCGTGGATTGTTGTCATAAATCCTTTTTTGACGCCAAAATTGTCATTAAGTATTTTCACAACAGGGGCAAGGCAGTTTGTCGTGCACGACGCATTTGAAACAATATGGTGCTTGCTTTTATCGTACATCTTCTCATTTACGCCCATCACAATCGTAATGTCGGGGTTTTTTGCAGGCGCGCTTATAAGAACCTTTTTAGCGCCTGCCTTCAAGTGCTGCTCAGCGCCTTCCCTGTCTGTAAACTTGCCGGTGCTTTCAACAGCAACATCTATCTTCATGCCATTCCACGGCAGCTTTGAAGGCTCCAGAACCGAGAGGACTTTTATTTTCTTGCCGTCAATAATCAGTGCATCGTTAGTGCTTTCAACTTTTCCGTCATATTTTCCGTGCACAGAATCATATTTAAAAAGATGCGCCAATGTTTTTGCATCTGTCACATCATTGACAGCAACCCAGCTTATTGCTTTGTCTTTTATCCCTGCCCTTAGAACAAGCCTTCCAATCCTGCCGAAGCCGTTGATTGCGACGTTAATCATAATAAATTTTAACTATAGCTTATATAAAAAGATTGCGGGTTACCTGCCTTTTAATAAGTTCATCATCTCCTTCAGTCTTCTCGTGTTTATAACATCATTCTTAGCAGCCCATCCCCTTCTTGCAGTTCCAATCCCAAGCTTTATGAAATGCAGCTGGTCTGTGTTGTGGGCGTCTGTGCTGATTACCAATTTAACTCCTGCTTTTACAGCAGCCCTTACATGAATGTCTCTTAAATCCATTCTTTCAGGATATGAGTTGATTTCCATTATCGTGCCTGTTTTCTTTGCTGCATCAAAAACAGCATCCAAGTCAATGTCATAGCTTTCCCTTTTTGTTATCAATCTTCCTGTAGGATGCGCGATAATATCGACATTTTTGTTTTCCATTGCCTTAACCATTCTTTTTGTTATTTTTTCTTTTGGGTTTTTAAATCCAGAGTGTATGGAAGCAACGACAATATCCAGTTCTTTAAGCACTTTGTCAGGCATGTCCAAAGCTCCATCGTCTTTTATATTGACTTCAACACCCTGCAATATTCTAATCCCGCTTAATTTTTTATTGACTTTATCAATCTCTTTTCTTTGTTCGTTGATTCTTTTTTCGTCTAAAGCATTTGCTATTGCAAGCTTTCCGGTATGGTCAGTAATGCAAATATACTCATGCCCGAGCTTTTTTGCAGCAATTGCCATCTCCTCTATCGTATTATTGCCGTCGCTCCATTTTGTGTGCATCTGCAAATCTCCTTTTATGTCATTGTAGCCAATAAGCTTTGGCAGCATGTGGTGCTGCGCCATCTCAATCTCGCCTTCATCTTCCCTCATTTCAGGCTCGATATAGTCCATACCCAGTTTTTTATACACTTCCTCTTCTGTCCTGCCCGCCACCACTTTGTTTGTTTTATTGCTAAACAATCCATACTCGCTCAATTTAAGCCCTTTCTCTATTGCAATCCTTCTCAGGATTATGTTGTGCTCCTTGTTGCCTGTAAAATAAAGCAATGCTGCTCCAAAAATATTGTCATCTAAAACCCTTAAGTCAACTTGGATGCCTTCTCTCAATCTTATAGATGATTTTGTAGCCCCTTTTGCAAGCACATCCGCAACATTCGGCATTTTTGCGAAGAAATCAATCACCTTTTCAGGATTCTTTGATGTTGCAAGAATATCAATGTCGCCGATTGTTTCCTTCATCCTTCTTGTAGAGCCTGCAATGCCGACCCTCTCAACGTCTTTCAGCTTTTTCAGGAATGTTGCAACTTCCTCCGCGCTGCCCAAGGCAAATCCCAATGGCACCCTTTCTTTTGTTTTCCTTGCAAACTCTATGCTTTTCAGGATGTTCCGCTCAGCTACAGGACCAAGCCCCTCTAGTTTTTGTATTTTGCCCTGCTTTGCAGCTTTTTCCAAGCCTTTGACATCTTTTACTTTCAATTCTCTGTAAAGCTTAAGTATTGTTTTTGGGCCAATTCCTTCAATTTTTCCAAGCCCTTCCATGTCAACAGGGGTTTTTTTCTTTAAGTCGTCAATATACTCCAATTTGCCTGTCTTCAGGAATTCATCAATTTTCTTCGCGATGCCCTCTCCAATTCCAGGCAGCTCCTCCAGTTTCCCGTCTTTCCAAACCTGCCCTATGTCCTCCGAAAGCCCTTCAATAACCAAGGCAGCTTTCCTGTAAGCCCTCACCCTGTAAGTGTCATCCGCAAACTCAAGATAGTCAGCTATTTCATTAAGAAGCTCTGCAACCTCAATGTTTTTCATAGAAGAGAATATTAGTTTTATGTATTTAAATATTAGGGTTTTGAATTAAAACCTTTGGCTCAATGCGAGATAATTGTGCCAGTTTTACTGTTCAAGGCAGGCATTAATCTGTTTAATGAGGTTATTATTGCTTTTTTACCGCCAGACTTCAAAAAATTCAGGACCGCATTTACTTTAGGCTTCATTGAGCCTTCTTCAAAATGACCTTGCTTTAAGTAATCTCCCAATAAGCTTGCTTTTACTTTGTGAAGGTTTTTCTCGTGCTTGGTGGCGAAGTTGAGCTTTACAAACTCTACATCAGTAAGGATGACAAGCATGTCAGCGTTTATCGAATTTGCCAGAAGCTGTGATGTGCTGTCTTTGTCTATGACTGCTTCTACCCCGGCTAGTTTCCCATCCTTTTTTACAACAGGTATCCCTCCCCCTCCGCAACAAATAACTATATGCTTTCTTTTAAGCATCTCTTTTATTGTTTCAAGTTCAATTATCTTTTTTGGCTGCGGGGAAGGCACAACCTTTCTGAAGCCTTTGTTTTTCTGGAAAACCAGCTTGATGCCCTTTTTTTGCATTGCCTGCGCTTCTTTTTTTGAATAAACCGGCCCGATGAACTTGGTTGGTTTCTTAAAGGCAGAATCATATTCATCAACAAGCGTTTGTGTTAAGACTGTGGCTATTCTTCTGCCGGGGATAAATTCGTGCAGAGACTGCTGGATCATATAGCCTATCTGGGCCTGGGTCATTGCGCCTTCAACATCCAAAGGCATTTCTGGTACAATGAACTTTGCCTTTTTCATTTGTATCTCTAAATTTCCTACTTGCGGGCCGTTGCCATGCGTAATTGCCAGAGAGAAAAATCTGGATGCTTTGGCAATTTCCTTGCAGGCATTCCTTACATTTTTTAACTGCTCTTCGTATCTTCCAATCTCATTTTGCCTAATCAATGAGTTACCGCCAAGGGCAATTACAATAGGTGTCATCTTTTGTTGATTTTGCTAGATGTTTTTATAAATAAACTGATTAGCTTTTCTTAAGAGCTCTTTTGCGTTGTTGAAAGTCAGCTTTTTATCAGCATGCTCGTAGCTCATCCACGCATATCCAATATGCTCAAAAGAGAGTTTTACTTGCTCTGTTGCTGACTGCGCAAGAAAAAAAACAACTTCCTTGTAAATGGTTTCATCATCCTTTTTGTAGAAGTATTTGACAACTTCCCTGAAATTGTCAACAAACTCAATGTCCTCAATCCCAGTCTCTTCTTTTATTTCCCTTGCAGCTGTTTGCTCTTCCTTCTCATTCTTTTCCTGCTTGCCCTTTGGGAAATCCCAGTGCCCGGCTCCGTAATGCAAAATGAGGTATTTTACTCCATCTTTCTGCCGTTTAAAAACAACAGCTCCGCAGCTTTTTTCTGTTGGCATATACACAAGGTAGTCCTATTTTATATAAAAACTTTTATTCATCAAAACAGAAACATTTATATATAACCTATACTATAAAACATATACTTTAAAATGTATATACTAAAAGACAATAAACTTTATATACAACAAGTGCTCGGAAAGTATGCAATAGCTTTCTAAACCTATTGCAGCAGAATACAGTCAATCATGTTTATATTGAGTTAATAGGGGTGGATTAAAGAGAGGGTAAAAGCGTAGAGATAGGGATAACAATCATGTTTAATTTATCCCACCTTTTAAGGGGATGCAGGAGTTTTTCAATCACCTCTTTTCTTCTGCACCTTGCTTAAAAGAGTGGGATATTTACATAATAAAAACAAATAAAATGAAACTGACCAACACAAAAATATATGATGCGGTAAAGGAAGTAGTGGGAGAGGATTCTGTTAAAATCATAGAATACCTCAAAGACAAGAAAAACATTTCTGATTTCAAGATAGCGGACAAGGTGGACCGGGATATACATGAAGTAAGGAACATTCTTTACAGGCTTTACAACTGCAACCTTGTCACCTACTACAGGAAAAAGGACAGGCAAAAAGGATGGTACATAAGCTACTGGACATTCAACAAAAAGCGCGTTAAGGAACTGCTTGACAAGACAAACAAGGAGAAATTAGCAAAGTATACTGTCAGGCTCAGGGAGGAGGAAGCCAATGTAGGCAACTTTTACCTATGCCCGAATGCCTGCGTAAGGGTTGGCTTTGAAAAAGCTGTTGACTTGGAGTACAGGTGCCCTGAATGCGGCAACATCCTAAACCACCAGGACAACACAAAGACTATTGACTTCCTGAGAAGCAAGATAAAGGAACTGCAGAACGGGCATGCAATAGGCAACGGAAGGATAAAGGGAAGGGCTTAATAAAACTTCTAATTTATATTAGACATTATGCCTGTTAAATTTACATCTTCAAAATTTCCTTCACTTATATTTTTCAGCAAATTTTGTGAAATTTGGTAAGCTCTAGGCGGTTGGTATCCTTCAGGCACCTCCCGGAAGCCAATTTTTATCAACTCACCAACAACATATTCCCTGTCATAGAAAGTGTCTATACTCACAACAGAGTTGCCGTCAGGCAAATTACCTATAGGCTTGTAAACATGCAGGAAAAGCGGTTTGCTAGATTCTGTGCCACTTACCACAACAAGCTCTCCTAGCGTTCGTATTACGGGCTTTTTATGTGGCTCTTGCAGAAGCAAATGGACTCTCCTCGTTAAGTGTGTGCCAGTTTTTTCTTCGTGACTGCTACTAACGGAGTCTGCCAAATTAGATTCTGGACATCCTAAAGCCATGTATCATTCTAAAGGTATTCTATATTTAATCCTTTCTAATTTTCGCCACAAAAAAACCTTCCGTATCATTGTCCTGCGGCCAGATTCTAAGGCATCTTTTGACTTCATCGTTGTATTTCCTGCCATCAAATTCCAGAATTGCATTGCTTCTTTTTATATCCAATCTTATCTCTTCCAGCTTTGCATTTTCATATTTGTTGATTAAAAAATCAACCACTGCTTCATTTTCTTCTGGCTCAAGCGAGCAGGTTGAATAAACCATTGTTCCATTTTCTTTGAGCAGATTAAATCCCGTTTCAATCAGCTGCTTCTGTGTTATTGAAAGCCTTTTCACCATGTCAGGGTTCCATATGCTTATTGTTTTCAGGCTTTTCCTTATGGTGCCAGTGCCGGAGCATGGCGCATCCACAAGGATTTTGTCAAACCCTATGCCGCTTCTTTTGAACCACTGCCCTTCCATCAGTGTTATTATGGCATTTGAAACCCCGCATCTTTGCAGGTTGATGGATAATGGCTTCATCCTGTCAATTGTGTAATCGTTCGCTATCAAAATTCCGTTGTTTTCCATGTACTGCGCAATCTGGGTTGTCTTGCTGCCAGGCGATGCTGCAATGTCCAAAACAATTTCATTTGGTTTTGCCTCTAAAATAATAGGCGGAATCATGGATGCTGCTTCCTGTATGTAGAAATAACCCAAAGAATGCTCAATTAAATTGCCGATATCCCTTCTTTCCTTCTTTGCATGCTCTATCCAGAACCCGTCTTTGCACCATGGGATTTGCTCCAACTTCCAATTTTTTTCTAACCTTTGCTTTAATTCTTTTATTGTTATTTTTAATGTGTTGACTCTTATCGACCTTTTAAGAAAAGACAAAGAGCACTGCCTGAAGGCTTCCCAGTCTGTAAGATTTGAATAGCGGTCTATGAATTTTGGCTTGAAGGTTATTTCAGAAATATTGTGAAAAGGAACTTGCTCCATTTTAGTTCAGCATTTTTGACATATAATGGCCATCATAATTATACATAAGCCGAGAGAAATACTGCCTTGCTCCAATCCCAGAAATCACAACAATCTTGCTCTTTTTATGCTCTTTTGCAATTTCTTCAGCTTTAGCCATTAATTGCTTGCCTACCCCTTTATGCTGAAAGCTGTCATCTGATTTTTTGCCTATCTGGACAGCTGCAGAATATACGTGCAATTCTCTTATTAAAGCAGAATCTTTTGTTATTTCTTCTCTTAAGAACTGTGAAGGAAACCTTAGCCTGCAATATCCAAAAATTACGTCATTTTCAATATCTTCCGCTGAAATGAAAAATTCTTTACCTTTAGATGCCTCATATTCTAAAACTTTCAGTTTAAGGTTTCCTAAGTTAATATTTTTATTCTGAATCGAGTTTAAGCCAGCTTCCCTGCACCTTATACATCTGCATTTTATTCCTTTTTCTGTGCATAATTTCTCAACGTATTGCCTTAAATTAGTTCTGTCCACCCCACCTGCTGTAACATAAGTAGGTATGTCGCGCTGTATCCTGGTAATTCTCACGTATTCTGGCACAAACCTTTTTGCCTCTGCAATCATTTCAGCCGCTTCCAATGTCGTCAATGGCTTGAATTTTCCCCGCTTCCAGTCATCATAAAGCTTTGTTCCTTTCATCACCATGCACGGATAGATTTTCAGCATGTCGGGCTTGTAGTCAGGGCTTTCAAATAAGGATTTAATCCCCGTTAAATCCATCTCTTTTGTTGTCAAAGGCAGCCCAGGCATGTAATGGGCATTTATCTTGAAGCCCAGGTCTTTCAGGGTTCTTATTGACTCAATGTTGTCGGCAGCTGAATTTCCCCTGTTTGTAGCTTCAAGAACATTATCATAAATGCTTTGTATTCCAAGCTCGACCCTTGTGCAGCCAAGCTCAAGCATCAGATTGCCATGGTACAATTTTCCAAAGTCGCTTTTTGTCTCTATTGTCAAGCCTACGCACCTAATCAAAGAAGTCTCGTTTTCTTTTTGTATCTGCCTCAATGATAAGTTTTGATTGTCTTCAGTTTTTATTTTGTTTTGTATGTTTTTTATCGCCAGTAAGTTTGCATTTTTAATCCCATTTCCAATAGACTCTAGCTCTTGTTTTTGCTCTGACACGGTTATTTCATTCTGTTTACTATTTTTTAGCTCATCTGACGCATTATTAATATTATTTTCAAAAATAATAAAATCAACATTTTTCCTAACTTCCAAATCATTCAAATCCATATTTTTAATATGCAATATTTTTTTTTGCACTCTTCGGATTCTATTGCCGTCATCGCTCATTGCCATTGGCAGCTCAAAGAATTTTTTTAGCTTTGCAAAATCCAAATTGCCATTTTTTTCAAAAAACAGTTTGGAGAAGTCATTCATCGCCTTTAAGGCGTACTTAACGAAATATTCCTGGTAAGCCCTTGGAAAAAAAGTGAAAGTTCCGCCCTGTATTATTATTTCCGCCTTGTCAGGAACCCTGCCCATTGCAATATAATGCTCGAGCCTGTTGAAAACAATAAGGTAAGGGTCGTAATTATTTCTTATTGCCCTTCTTGTTGAAGGCTCTTTTCCCGTGTAGCTTTGAGGCACATTGCCAAAAGCCGAGCCAGGGCCTCCGGGGCAGTAAGTGCAAGGGCCAATGCCTTTCATTGTGTGCGGGCATGGATAAGGCTCTGACATCAATGCAATCGGGGCAACCCCGCTTATTGTACGCACAGGCTTCAGCGAGAGTATTTCTTTAAGCTTTTGCCTCTCCTCCTTGGATGCCTCAAAGTAAATGTCGGCATTTTTTGGGATATGGCTTGCTTTTCCATTGGGCTTGTGCCTGTTCAGGATTCTCAGTTTTATCTGATTCAATTCGCGCTTGGTTTCCACATTATTTTTTTTGATTTCTTCAAGTATCTCATCGCATATCTGCTTTATATTTTCCATTGGCTTTAGAAACAGTTTAATGTATTTAAATGTTCATCTCAATGACTTCATTCCTTGTGTTGTAGTGCTTGCACAGCTCAATTATTATTGCGCCGATGCTTGAAACTGCAACTATGAATAAAAACTGCCATATAGTTAATGGAACCATGTCCAAAAACCGCCCTACATTCGGAACAAAAATTGAGACAGCCATCACAGCAAAAGAGCTGATAAACGCCAGAATCAGAAACTTGTTCTTAAAAGGGCCGACTTTCCAGGCAGGGTAGATGGTGGACCTTGACGCAATGGATTGGTAAAGCTCGAACATGCCTATTGTGAGGAATGTTGCTGTCTGTGCCTGGACAAGGCTTCCTTTGCTGAAATAAAACCAGCTGAACACAAGCAAAGCAGTAATTGTCATGGCAATCGGATAATAAACAAGGAAGGGGTTCAGGCCTTTGTATATCGGCTCGTCCTGCCTTCTTGGCTTTCTTGACATTGCATTCGGTTCATAAGGATCTGCGCTTAATGCAAGCGCAGGCAAGCCGTCTGTCACAAGGTTAATCAGCAAAATCTGCGTTGCTGTAAGCGGCAAAGGCAACCCAAATACTATGCCCAGGAATATTATAAGGACCTCGCTTATGTTCCCGGACAAAAGAAACCCTATGTACTTCCTTATGTTGTCATACACTCCCCTTCCTTCCTCGACAGCATTGACTATTGATGCGAAATTGTCATCAGTCAAAATCATTGAAGATGCCTCCTTGCTGACATCAGTTCCCGTGATGCCCATTGCAATCCCTATGTCGGCTTTTTTCAGCGCAGGCGCGTCGTTAACTCCGTCGCCTGTCATGGCAACAATGTGCCCTTTCTTCTTCAGGGCATCAACAATTCTTATTTTGTGCTCAGGGTTGACTCTTGCAAATATCGCGACATCTTCAACTATCTCATCAAGATTCCTGATTTCGTCAAGCTGTTTGCCGGTTATTGCCCTTCCGGCTAATCCAATTTCTTTTGCGACAGCCTTTGCGGTTATTTCGTGGTCCCCTGTGATCATGACAACCTTTATGCCTGCTTTTTTGCATTTTTGAATTGCAACCTTGACTTCTTCCCTTGCCGGGTCAATCATGCCCTGCAGGCCGACAAAAGTCAGGCTCTTTTCGGGCTCTTTGCCGGTAACAATTGTTTTGTACGCAAAGCCAAGAACCCTCAAGGCATCGTCTGCAAATTCCTTGTTTGCTTCAAGAATCTCCCTTTTCATTTCCCCTGTCAGTTTTTTTGCCTTTCCGTTCAGCCACATGTAGCTGCAGCGATCAAGCACGACTTCAGGGGCCCCTTTCACATAGGCAAGCTTTTCGCCCTGGCGCTTGTGCAGGGTTGTCATCATCTTGCGCTCGCTTGTGAATTCTATCTCGTCAATTCTTGGGTACTCTATTTCAAGCTCCTCCTTTATCAGGCCTGCCTTTGCCGCGCTGGCAATCAAAGCGCCTTCAGTCGGGTCGCCAAACAAATTGCCGCCTTTCAGCTCGGCGTTGTTGTTTAAAGCCCCTATCTTAAGTAGAAACTCTATTTCATCTATGCCTGCGTTTTTTCCCCTGAACAGGAACTGCCCTTTTGACTCGTAGCCAACGCCTGTGACGTCAATCACCCTGCCATTGGCGAACAATTTCCTGACAGTCATCTCATTTGCAGTTAATGTGCCTGTTTTGTCGCTGCATATAACTGTAGTGCTTCCTAATGTTTCAACGCTCGGCAGCCTCCTTACCAATGCATTCCTTTTGAGCATTCTTTGGGTGCCTATTGCAAGCGCCATTGTGACAATGGCAAGCAATGCCTCGGGAATGGCTGCAACCGCGACAGCAACAGCCACTATGAGGTTTTCAATCAGGGATTTTTCCTGGAAGATGGCTAACACGATAAAAATGACTGCTGCAACAGCAATCACTATTTTTGCAATCCATTTCCCAAGGTAGTCCATCTTTTTTTGCAGGGGGGTCGGCTCGGGCTTCACATCCTCCATCATCTTGGCTATCTTCCCGATTTCTGTGCGCATGCCTGTTGCAGCCACAATTGCCTTTGCCCTGCCGCTCACAACAATGGTGCTGGAAAAAGCCATGTTCTTCATGTCTGCTACAGGGATCTTTTCAGGCAGGTCTTTTGCATCCTTGCTTACAGGCCTTGATTCCCCTGTTAATGCCGCTTCCTGCGTTTGCAGGTTGAAAATCTCCAATAAGCGGGCATCAGCAGGGACTTTGTCGCCTGTCTCCAGCACTATGATGTCGCCCGGCACAAGCTGCTTGGCATCAATCTCCTTTTTTTGCCCGTCCCTGACTACAGTAGCTTTCAATGATGCAAGTTTCTTGAGCGCTTCAATTGCCTTTTCAGCCCTGTACTCGAGTATAAACCCCAAAACTGCAATCAGCACTATAATTACCAAAATAACGATTGTATCGATATACTCCTTGAGGAATGCTGAAATGAAAGTTGCAATAATCAAAATCCAAAGCACAGCGCTCCTGAACTGGTTCAGGAAAATCTCCCAGGGCGAGACTTTTTTCCCTTCCCTGATTTCATTCAGGCCGTACTGCTTCAGCCTTTGCTCTGCTTCTGCCTGGGAAAGCCCTTTGGCTGATGTATTTAGTTCCCTTAAAGCTTGCTCTATTGTTTTATTGTGCATATTTTAGAAATAATCTGTATTGCTCACATTGTCCTCTTTCGGCTTTGTTTTCATATCCTTTAATTTTATTATAAAATATTCTAGGCAGTCCAAGCCGCAGAAGCTTGCTTTCTTCTTAAAATCATCAGGCCCGAATACCAAAGTATAATTATTTGTCTTGTAAAAATTCAATTGGCTTGAGCATGTTGCGCAGGCCTTTTCATGCTCCTTGAGCTTCTTTTTCATATTCTCCTCAAGAAGCCTTTTCAATGCGACTGCCCCGCTGTCAAAATCATTTTTAAGCCGCATCAGCTCATTATAGTCCAGTATGTCAAACATGTCCTCAAACCTTCTGCCCATTGAGCTCACCTCATTTAAAATATTTTATTGCATTTTTATTATAAACTTTCAATCCGCCTTCGGCATAATCTTGTGCTCGGCGTTGCTGTTGGCACACACGCAACGCCTCGCCTATTAAATACATTGACTTTATTATTTAACATTAATCAATCTTTTTTCTCGCCTTCCTGCCCTTCAAACTTGATGTACCATCTGTTTGCTTCCTCGTCATAAGCAAAGACAATATTGTACTTCTTTGACTTGTCAAGCGCGAATAGAAGAGGCATTGGAATAGTGGTTTCAAAGCTTGAGCCGCGCCTGTAGAGTTTTCTCCTGAATTCAGCCATTTTAAAATACTTATTTTTTTTTATACTAATCTACTTATATTTAAAGATTCTTATTTTGAAAATAAATATATACTTATTTAAATACTTATTTCTAACAGAGCCATATTTATATAACTTTCTGTTTTACCAGTTTTATGGAGAAAATAGCAATAATAGCCTCTTCCAAAGACCCGGCAGGAATCAGCATCAGAAGCAATCTGATTGAATTGTCTGATTTTAAAAAAATAAATGAAAATTTTGACGGGAACGCTGTTTTTGAGTTTAAAGGTATAAAAGACAAAACAATAAAATTATACTTAACCAATGAAGACCTAATCTTTGCAGAAAACATTGACAAAAAAATCAATGCAGATTTTTTTATCTTTGCCTCAAAGCACCGCTCAAAGGAGAATACTCCTTCTTTTACTGTGCACCCAATCGGAAATTTTGGCACAGCAGATTTTGGCGGAAGAGAAAAGAAACTATGCTTTTCTTCGGCGGTTTTGTTGAAAAATATGTTTATAGAACTAAACAATGCAGGAAAAGAAAAAACAGGCTATGAAATTACAATGGAAGCTACGCATCACGGGCCTTTTGTTGAAAAGCCTGCTGTTTTTGTAGAGATTGGAAGCACGGAAAAGGAATGGAATGATATGGAAAATGGAAAAATAATTGCAGAAACAATAATGAATGCGTTGAAAAATGAAATTGCCAATTATAAAACTGCAGTCGGCATTGGCGGCCCCCATTACTGCAGCAATTTCAACAAAATCATGCTAAGAACAGACACGGCAGTTTCACATATCTGCCCTAAATATCATCTGCAGGATTTGAATGAAAATCTTGTAAAACAATCAATAGAAAAAACAATTGAAAAAGTTGATTTTATACTATTGGACTGGAAGGGGTTGGGCAAAGAAAAGCAGAGGATTGTTGATTTGTTGAAAAATTTTGATATTGAAGTGAAAAGGATTGAGCAGATTTTGGATAGAAAAGTTTAAATATTAGTGTGTATTGAGTGTGTATTATGACTGAAATACAAAGGGTAAACATAACATTGCCGAAGAAATTATTGCAGAAGTCCAAGGTTTTGATAGAGGAGGGCATATACTCCAATTTTTCTGAGCTCGTTAGGGAAAGCATAAAGAATGAGATTTTGCTTGACCAAAGCCTGATTGAGAAGAAAAGAATTCTTGATAAATGGTTCAAAGAGGAGGGAGGGAATTGGTTTGATACATCAAATTTAACCCAAGAGGAGATTATTAGGCGAATTCGTAAAACAAGAAACCAATTGTGGGATAAAAAGTATAAAGAATGGTTTGAGGGGATAAGTTGATAGTAATTCTTGATGCTAATGAATACATTAACTACATAAGCAATAAAATCTTACTGTTGGATAGGATACTCTCCGATGATAAAATCTTGATATATATAAATGAGACAATAACAAAAGAAGTAATTAATAATTTAAGCCAATCTCTCATTAAGGATTTTTATGATTTCTTGCTTAGAAACAACATAAGCGTTTATTATGAGAAAATACCATTCCACTTATTGCAGAAATACAAAAAGCTTGGATTGAAGAAAGGAGATATAGCAATTGCGGCTTTTTGCGAAAATATAAATGCTGATTATTTAATAACAGAAAATAGGCATTTTTTAAAGTCAAAAAAGTTTGACAAATTTAAGGTTTTGAGCTTAAAGGAGTTTTTGGGTAAATTGAAGTAAAAAACAGAGCAGATTTTGAAAAACTAAGCAACAGCAAAAGCCTGTGCTCTTCTTGCTTGCACATACCCGGTGTAAGCATTGGCATTTATCTTCTCCAAATCCTTTTCGAATTGCCTCAATTGCCCCACATGAGTTGTGTCAATATTAATTTTTTTGTTTACCTGCAATGCAATCATCTGCCCAAGCTTTGCCGACGATGCCTTTATTGATTGAACAACTCTTGCATCTTCCGCTACGAGATTATCTATCAGCGAGTAAACATAGCGCAACCTGTATTTTACTGCCCTTTCTACATTTGAAAGGTACCTGTCTATTGTGCCTTCGTAGTCAAGCTGCTTCCTTAACTGCTCCAAGATTTTAGATGCCTCTTCCTCGTCTATTTTCATTTGAGGGTCAGTCAATATAGCCTGCACAACCTTAATTAAAATGTCTACGCAATCATCGACTGCCTGATTGGCATCCGCAAGCCCTTTTACAATTCTCTCGTAAGCTTCTGTCAAGGAAGCCATCTTAAAACCTACTGCCACTATTCTGCGCACTCCTGCATTAAAGTTTGACATGGCTATGCCTGCATCGGCGTTCTCTTGGGCGAAATAGTTTAAATCACTTGCAATGCCTAAGGCAACTGCATATATGTTTTTTGATGCATGTTTTTCAAAATCCCTTATTTTTCCTACAGATTGCTTCATACGCCTAACTTTGCGTTTGATTTGCGATTCAATGTCAATTAACATCACTTCCAAACGCATCAATCCAATATCGAACTGCAAAAGCTTTTTGATAATCCCTCTCGCCTCCTTAATCTCCCTCTTTATCATTTCAAAGGTCACACTTAATTGATTGCTAAGCTTGGCAAGTGTATAATACTGGCTCATCATCAGCTTTATTTCTTTTTTTAAGCTGTCGGCAATAGACTTATCCGCGCCTTTAACCAGCCTAGCTTTAACCAGCTCTTTAGAAGCTGTGGGCTTAAACCTTCCCACGATAGTGGGGTAGATGTATGCCCACCATGCGCGCAAAGCGCATCAAACAAAATTGCTTAATCTAGACTG
>JAGVXR010000002.1 GCA_018303645.1 Candidatus Woesearchaeota archaeon | reverse complement strand
ATAAAGTCGTTAATCCGCCAAGAGTCAATTCTTCCATTGCGTCGCCAGACGTGCCCCCTCCATGAAGCACAATTACAAGGGGGGAGGGAATGTCTGGGTCGTAGCTTTGAGGAATATACAGCCCAAAAGTATGGGTTTTTTCCCCAATGGAAATGCTGCTGTTGTAAAAAGTGCCTGTTATTTTTACCTGAGCATTGGCAACCAGTCCCTGGTATCTAGCTGTGATAGTTGCAGTTCCTGTTTTATTTCCTGTTACTTCTCCCCCATATACAGAAGATATTATTGGGTTGTTGGAAGACCAATTAACAAGGGTTGAATTTAGAAGCTTCCCGGAGCCGGAGCCGTCAGGATAATAAAATGGGGCAAATTCCAGGTCTCCGCCGATCCCAATAACAACTGAAGAGGGCATAAGTGAAAGTGATTGTGATGGGCTGATTACTCTTCCAGTCATTTTGTCCAAGCCCATAGCCCCGCCTGTAATCGCCTGATTTTCAAAATTTTCTGAGAGAACTGATTGTCCTGTTAAAAGCGTTTTGCCGTCTACTTTTGATTTGCAAGAGCCAGAGCTGTCTCCGCAGCATTCAGCAATTGACTCCCGGCCTTTTCCCATGCATATATATCCATTGGCATCAGTGGACTTCCCAATAGTCTTTTGCCAAAAAGCCCCATCGCATTTTATCCAGTTTTTCCCGTCTGAAAGAAACTCCGTATCTGAGCATCCAACATACCTTATATCGCCCAGGTTAGAGGATGAGGATAACCATTGTGATGATGCAAGGTTTTCATCTATGCTGCATAAGATTCCCGTGCTTATTTTTCCGCAATCTGTTTTATCATCACCGCAGCATTTTCCTCCTGAATTCCATTCTGTTCCCTGTATGCATGCGCAGGCTCCGCTTGAATCGTCAGGGTCTTTTTGCTCTGCGATATTCTCAGGAAGCTGCCCGCAGGCGCAATCACCTATTTTTTTGCACCTGTTTTCAGAGAGGTAAAAACCAAAGTCTATTGTGCTGAGCTCTCCATAATTAGCTTTTGTGTAGTCCTTTACTTCGCCTCTGCACGTTATTCTGCAGGCTGCGTACTCATTACAATTATCATCTTGACACCCAAACTCTACCCATGCCAGACATCCATCATTGGTTTCATTACATCCATGAGCATCCATGAGCGGTTCCAGCACCCATGTCCTCGCAACCGATTCTGGTGTAACCAGTTTTGCATCCTAGTTTTCCTGTTCCAATCCCAAAATCAAAAATTTTTTCTTCTGTATATGTGTCTGTCGAGGTCGATGGAGTGTAACAGCCTTCATATTGTGGTTGGCATGGTGGTGGCGGGGGCGCAGGCGCTCCTGCATAAACAAAAATCTGGGACAATAATAACGTTAATGCTAACACCATCATAAATTTTAGAATTTTTATAACATTAAACATTTAATGCGCCTCTTTTTGTACTTGTTTTTGTAATCATTGCTAGTTTAATAATGAGTATTTAAAAGTTTCCCAATTTCTGGTTAAAACTGATAATTATAAAGCGACATAAGTGTTATTTTAGTTGTTATGTCGCTTTGAATTTATAGTAAAGGACATTATAGTAAAGGACACAAGTTTTTAGACATAAATATGTCCTTTACTTGTCGAAAATCAAAGATTTTCGAGCACTCGAAAACCGTAAGGTTTTCTTTGTATTACGAACAGACAACTATTGTATAAATATTTTTGTCTGTGAGTATAGTAACTGAAAATTTATAAGCAATTACTTTTGTCAGTTACTAAATTATGGCAAAATTTAAGAATATAGCCAAAATTACCGATATTTATGAGAGGGGTGTATCTTTTTGGATATGTTAAAACAAAAGAGCCAAAAGTCCTGAAGTCTGCCAGCGCTATAAAGCTCTCTGTGTCAGATATATGCAAAATTGTCGGATTGAATATAATCGGCGAGAAATTCCATATATTCAAAAAAACCAGCGGAATAACTTACTGCTTCATTCTTTCACAGTCACATTTTATTGTGCATACATGGCCTGAGGAAAGCAAGGTTTTCTTTGATTTGTTCACGTGCAATGATGACATAGATGAGAAAAGATTTCTGGATTTGATTTCAAAAGAGTTTAAAGGCAGGGTAAATGAGGTTAGGAGGATAGAGTATAAATGAATAGATTTGATTTTTTGGGCAACAGGCTTATCATCTTTCTTACAATGTTTTCTACAGGGCTTGCCAGCCTTCTTTACGAGGTTGTGCTGCTTTCAATTATTGTTACAATAGTTGGAGCTACAGAGATCTCCGCTGCAATTGTTTTAGCATCATTTTTGCTCGGGCTTGCAGTTGGGGCGCTGATTGGAGGGTACATTGTAAAAAAAGATCTGCCATTTGTAAAAATACTGATGATTATTGAGCTTTTGATTGCTTTATTCGGATTTTCTTTTCTGAGCATTGTGGCTAAGATAGCATCGGCCGGCATATCTGTAAACTATATTTTCTGGATTATTATCTGCTCTTTGATTGTTCCGACAACTTTGATGGGCATGGAAATTCCGATTGCTGTCAAAATCCTTGAGCAGCTTGGAAGCAAAAGCGCGACCGGCTTTGTTTATTTTGCCGATACTCTTGGGGGGGTGATTGGAGCGTTATTCTCAGGGCTCCTCTTTATACCTATTTTTGGGTTTCACGGGGCAATGTATTTTGGTGGTTTTTTGAACCTCATTACATTTGGGTTGGCTACCAGAATAGGGAAAAAAAGGAATTTGATATTTTTGGCTTCAATATTTGTCGTGTTTATTGTCGGAATCGGCTTTTTGTTCGCATCAAAACCTTTTCTTGACAGGATAAAGCTTGACTTCTTGGACTCTTTCTATTCGACTGGCTCTTTGTTTGCTGAAACTTACTATACCGAGGTTGTTGAGTCTGTGATAAGCCCGTTCCAGCACATTGTAATCTTAAAGTCACCTTATTACGGCTATCAGCTGCTTTTGGACGGGCAGATTCAGATATCAGACAAGGAATCCATAAGGTACCATGAGTATCTTGTTCTGCCAGCCATGGCTGCCCATCCCAATCCGGAAAGCGCCTTGGTAATAGGAGGAGGTGATGGAGGGGCCCTGTATCAGCTGTTAAAGTTTAATTTAACAAGGATTGACCATGTCGATCTTGATGCACAGGTTGTGGAAGTTTCAAGAAAACACCTGAAAAATGTCCACAGGGGCTCGTTAGATAATAAAAGAGTTAATCGTATTATAATGGATGGCAGGAAATACCTAAAGCAGATGCCAAGCGAAACCTATGACATAATAATTTTGGATTTGCCGGATCCCAAAAAACTTGAGCTTGTGCCGCTTTACACAAAAGAGTTTTATGACGAGGCCAGAAGGGTTTTAACAAAAGACGGCTTTATGGCCACACAGGCAGATTCTCCTTATTACTATCTTGAGGGATTCACATCAATTTACAAGACAATGAAATCCTCTATGCCGCAGACTTATCCTTATCTCTTTCCGGGCTCTGCATCCGGCTCAATCGGCTATGTTATTTCCGGAAAAAGCCTTGATCCAAAAATTGCCAGGAATAAAAAGGTGGATGGTAGCTGGTATTCAACATCTGATAATGACTTTTTATTCAGATTCCCGAAATTTTTGCAGAATTATTTCTCCAACAACAGCGTACAGGTTTCAACTGACGAAAATCCAATGGTGCATTTGTATATGCAGAGTAATTATTATTTCAAGGGTATTGCTGACGGATAAGTTCGATAATATTTAAAGAAGAAGCACCTTTCAAGATTGCGTATTATCCAGCCCCGTTAATACAAATAATAGCCCGATGAAAGTGTATACCGAGCCTTCGCCAATGCTAGTTATGTCATAGGAACCTTGAAGAATGCCAATAATTTCGACCAAAATGACTGCTATGCCTCCTATAATTTGGAGGGAACCTAGTAATTTTTTGTTGATGTTATCACCTAATTTTGATTATGCATAGTTCATATATAAATTTTTGCATTTTAATGCAAAAAGCTGTTCATTAGTTGTTTTTGACTTAATCGTGGCATAACATGATAAAAAAACAAGGGAGGTGGCGGGGGTTAGACATAGTAAAGGCTATTGGAGTTATACTGATGGTTGTTCTGCATGTTGTTATGTGGTGGTATATTCCATATGACTATGGAGCTGAAAGAGTTTCCGAAATGTTTTTCTTTTTCCTGCCTTTTTTGAAGTTTATCGGGCTTTTTGTGATTATTATCCCAATAACTGCAGGCGCGTCATTAAGATATTTTTTAGATGAAAATTTTAAAGACAATGAAAAGTTAGTTATGGTGCTGAAAAGATCCTTTTTATTAATTTTTACAGGCTACTTTATGAATTTGCTGGCTTGGGGCAGAGCCGAGTTTTTAGACTGGGATGTGCTGCAGTTTGTGGGGGTGGGCCTGGCGCTGGCAGCGTTGATGATAAGGTTTTTCTCTATGCCGTTTTTGTGGATAGTTGGTGCATTAACACTGATTTCTGCTCCGTTCCTAAGAATGGCTTTGGGCAAGTGGGAATTAAATTACATTATTGCTGTCCTGATAGGCAACAATGAAGGAAATTTTTTCTGGCCTTTTTTCCCATGGTTTTCATTTATAATTTACGGTTTTTTTATATCCCACTATAGGCTGACCTGCAGAAATAAAAAAAATATTTATTTAATATTACAGATTTTTAGTTTTATTGTGTTAATCCTTGCATTTTATTTAAATAAATTATTTTTTGTTGACGACATAAGAAATATTTGGGGCCCGGGGATATTTCAGGCTCCCACCTTGACATTGCTTGCCAATATCGGCGTTTTTAATCTAATGCTGATTTTCGCTGAAAAATTTTTCAAATCAGTAAAAACCAAGAAATTTGGAGTTATAAATGTTTTCGGGAGGGGAATCCTTTGGATTTATGTACTGCATATTGTAATTGGCTATTATCTTGTAAACTTTGTCAAATACTATTTTGTGGATAGTGTCATGGCAATGCTCATTACTATAGCTTTTATGCTGGTTTTGTCTTATGTTATAGGTGTGGCAGCTGTCTGGCTAAAAGAAAGAAAGGCTATGCTGACTACAAACTGAATGTTAAAGACTCCTTTACCTTTTTCCTATCCATACCCAGCACTGCAAACATGCTTGCAATGTCATGGGGCGCCCTGAGCTCATAAGGGCTTGGGGCAAATGAGGCTATTGCTGTTTTCACCTTGTATTTCCTGCACAATGCGATGTTCTGCATCATTCTTCCCATTATTAAAGATGATGTTTCGGGTTTTTTGTTGAATAGTGAGCTGTAAGAAAATCCGACAGCAACGTTGTTTTTCCCTGCCAACTCGCATATTATATGATTCAGCCCAGAAGCCCTTTGGTGCATATAATCTTTTCTGTGTGATTCCTCGAATCCGTAAATTATACTTATTTTCTTACTCTCGACTAAAATCCTGTCGCTATCAGAGCTTTTGGCAACCACCAGCCTTGAATGCTTTAGAGCCTTGTCAATATTTTTATGGCTGACGATGAATCCTGCTTCAATGCTGATTTTTTTGTTTTCCAGTGATTCTGTCTTTTTCTGGAGCTTGTCCATATCGCAACTGTTAAAATCATAAAGAAAAAAAAGTTTTTTAATATTCAGCCTTGAGGCTATTTCAATGAATTCAGCTTCATTATTATCTGGCAATACAAAATCTCTCATTTTCATCTGGATTTTATCAGTGTTAATAATTATTTCCATGCGAAACAAAGGAGGCATCTCTTTTGTGAAGTTTATATCCATATATGCTTGTTTAAGAACAAAAGTATTTATAAATGAAAGGACTTTATAAACATTTATAAATAAACATACGAAACAAGCTCAGGAAAAGCCTTAAATAATCTTAGGGGGTATTTTAAGGCTTTGTCAGTTGAGATAATGCCAATTAGGGGGTGTAATCTAAAATGGTGAAGAAAGAAACTAAAAGAGACATAAAAGTAGTCAATATTGTGGTTAGCACGTCTTTAATGCACGCTATACCGCTTGAAAAGATGGCAGCAACCTTAAGCAATACTGAATACAACCCGGAGCAGTTTCCTGGGCTTGTAATAAGGATAAAAGAGCCTAAAACATCTGCTTTAATCTTCAGCTCTGGAAAAGTTGTGTGCACTGGCGCACGCTCAATGGACAAGGTAGAAGAAAGCATAAAGAAAATCATCAAAAGCCTTGAAAAAATCAATGTGAAGATAACAGTCAAGCCCGAGATAAAGATACAGAACATTGTAGCTTCCGGCAGCGTCGGCATGGACTTGAACCTGAATACACTGGCCATGAAGCTGGAGAACACAGAGTACGAGCCTGAGCAGTTTCCCGGGCTGGTTTACAAGCTTGCAGCTGCAAAAGCCACATTCTTGCTTTTCAGCAACGGCAAGGTTGTGTGCACAGGGACAAAAAGCGAGAAGGAAGTGCATGCAGCCCTTGACAAGCTGATTGAGAACCTGAAGAGAGTCAAGGCTTGATTACTTTTTTTAATTTTTATTTGGTGGCTTTGTTTGTTTTACCACTGGACATCTTTGCCTAAAGTATTTAAAGCAGAAAAACAAGAGGATTGTTATGGAAATAAATGTTATCGAGCAGATAAAGAGGTTCCAGGAATTTATTGACAGCAATTACTATAATTCTTTGCTGGATAATGCAAGAAAAGGCAACAGGTTCCTGCTTGTAGATTTCTCGGAACTTTCAAAGTACGACCCTGACTTGGCCACAGAGCTTCTTGACGCCCCTGAAGAAACGATAAAGGCAATTGAAAAGGCTATTGAGCAGTTTGATGTTGATGGCTTGTCAAATTTTAAGATTAGGTTTCATAATCTGCCGCAAAGCCAGAATATAATGGTCAGGGACATAAGGAGCAAGCACATAAACAAGCTTTTTTTTGTTGAGGGCGTTATAAGGCGAAAATCTGATGTGAGGCCCCAGGTAACCTCAGCAAGGTTTGAGTGCCCAATATGCGGCAACATAATGAATGTATTGCAGCTTGAAGGCACTTTTAAAGAGCCGACAAGGTGCGGCTGCGGAAGAAAAGGAAAGTTTGTCATGCTTGACAAAGAACTGGTGGACGCGCAAGGGATTGTAGTTGAAGAAGCCCATGAGAACCTTGAAGGGGGCGAGCAGCCTAAGCGCATTAATGTTCTTTTGACAAATGACTTGGTAAGCCCGTTAAGCGAAAAGAGGATTTCGCCGGGCAGCAAGGTTGAGGTGGTTGGAATAGTAAAAGAAGTGCCGATAATATCGAGAAGTGGCGCAAAATCAACGAAGTTGGACCTTATGATTGATGCAAGTTACATAAAGCCCGTTGAAGGCACATTCTATGAGATTGAGATAAGCGAAGAAGAGAAAAAAGAGATTTTGGAGATAGCCAATGACCCAAAGGGCTACGAGAAGCTTGTGAATTCAATGGCACCTTCAATTTATGGATATGAAAAAATTAAAGAGGCTTTGCTGCTTCAATTAATGGGCGGCGTGAGAAAAGTCAGGATGGATAATGTAGTCAGCAGGGGTGATATGCATATTTTGCTGGTTGGCGATCCTGGCAGTGGCAAGTCAGCACTGCTCAAGAGAATAACGCAAATTGCTCCAAAAGGGCGCTATGTCAGCGGCAAAGGCGTTTCCGGCGCAGGAATAACAGCTGCTGTTGTAAGGGATGAGTTCCTAAGCGGCTGGGCATTGGAAGCTGGTGCAATGGTGCTGAGCAGCGACGGCTTGGTTTGCGTTGACGAGCTTGACAAGATGAGCTCAGAAGACAGGGCTGCAATGCATGAAGCGCTTGAAAACCAGACAGTAAGCATAAGCAAGGCAAACATTCAGGCAACCTTAATAGCAAGGACAACTGTGCTTGCTGCAGCCAACCCGAAATTTGGAAGGTTTGATCCTTACAGCGTTATAGCCGACCAGATAGACCTGCCTCCAACTCTTATCAACAGGTTTGATTTGATATTCCCGATAAAAGACCTGCCGGAGGAAACAAGGGATGAAAGAATGGCAAAGCACATCCTGACATTGCATCAGCGCCCTGACATAAACGAGCCTGAGATACCAACAGAGATTTTAAGGAAATACATTGCTTATGCAAGGCAAAAAATAAGCCCTAAATTGACAGATGGTGCTTTAGAAGAAATAAAGGAATTTTATTTGAGGATGAGAAAAAGCGGCGGCGAAGGTGAGATAAAAACTATACCGATTTCCGCAAGGCAGCTTGAAGCCCTGATAAGGCTTAGCGAGGCATCTGCAAAAACAAGGCTTGATGACAGAGTCACGAGAAAAGATGCGAAAAAAGCCATTGAACTGCTGGATTACTGCCTCATGCAAGTTGGCTTTGACAAGGAAACCGGGAAGATAGACATAGACAGGATTGCAACAGGTGTCGGCGCTGCTCAAAGGAGCCATATTCAGGTTTTAAAGGAAATTATCGGCGAGCTTGAAACAAAGCTGGGAAAGACCATTCCGATAAATGATGTAGTTGCCGAGGCGAAAAACCGCGGCCTGGACGAAGACAAGGTTGAGGAGGCTCTCGAAAGGCTGAAGCGCTCAGGAGATGTATTTGAACCCCGTAGGGGCTTCGTTTCTAAAATTTAGATATTATTTTCTATGTATATTTGATACCACTGGACATCCTCACGTGATATTTATAAACTAACAAATTGACTATTTCTGGAAAAGAGAACACGCAAAACTATCAAATAATGCTTTTCGGTCTTCGACACGAAAACCAATTACGTAGTTTTGCTTAACATTCTCCTTTCTCTCATAGATTTGTTTCAGTAAATGAAAACAAATCTCAGGAGGTGAATAGAATGAAAAAGTATACAAATAAATTCCTAATAAACATTTTGAAAGAATTATCACTAAAACTAGGAAGAAATCCTACAAGTTACGATCTAGGAAATAAAAATAATATGCCTGATAGGTCCGTTTTTGAATCTAAATTTGGTTCTTGGAATAAAGCTTTAACTATGGCAAATCTAAAAGTTAATTGCTATTATAGAAAATGGACAAAAGACGAAGCAATCAAATGGTTAAAATTCAAATACGAATAATTAGGTAGAATACCTGGAATTAGGGATTTTGATAATTACCCATTAACTCCTTCAAAAAGTACTGTGAGAAAGCTTTTTGGAAACTGGACAAATGCTTTGAGAGAAGCTAAAATTCCCGTTAGGAAATATTTGTCGCAAGAAGATTTAATTAGAATATTGCAGGACATATACCTTGAATTAAATAGAACTCCAACAAGAGAAGAACTCAGGAAAAGAAAACCAACCCATACACCATTCATAGAAAAATTTGGGAGCTATACAGCAGCTTGCCTAAGAGCAGGTTTAATCCCAAACTATGGAAGAAACAACAATGTTTGGAAAGCATGGCAGAAACATTGTGAGGATATGGCAAGAATACTTTATGGAAAAATTGAAATACAATTTAAAAATAAAGATATTGGAATTCCAGATATTTATGTTCAAAATCAATCACTTTTTATTGAAGCGAAAACTTGTGGCTACAGAGACTTCAAACAGCAGATTGAAAGATATTGCTCGAATGATCATAGACTTGAGTTTTGGTGTATATTCAAAGGTATAGAAACCAAACACGATATGGTAAGTTATATATATGCAAAAGATTTAGCAAAAAAGATGAAATCTCTTGGAAGGCAAGATTTAGCTGTTAAATGTCAACAATTTATCAGGAATATTTTTAATGAAGAACAAAGAACTTTAGTATAGAATTCCATGAAAAAACATATAAACTGCAACACATTTTTAGGTTATTGGGGGTTAAAATGGTAGATAATGGTGATTCTGAATTAGAAAATAAGATAATAACTATCGTCTCTATAATTGCTGGAGTGGTTGTTACACAAAATTATAATAAAGATAAAGGTTGGGTCGAATTGATTGGGTTTTCTGTTATTGCTTTTCTAATATTTTATTTGATATTTAAATTAGCAGTAAAAGGTTTAGAAGTAGTATCAGCATTAGTTTACCCCTTAGCAGCACCTTTTAATTTTTTGTCTAATCGTGCATATAAGTCGAAAATTTTAACAAAGTTTACGAAATTCTGTGAAAATTTTTGGAAAAAAAGAGTAGGATTTGGTATAATTTTTCTTCTTATTTTGTCAATATGGTATGTAGTATTTAGGTGGAGCAAATTAAATTGGGTAAGTAATAGTATGTTAAGTGTAATATTTGGTTATGCACTTATTTATAATACTATTATCTTTATGAAAAAGTAAAAACTTTAAATAAAATGCCTGAAACAGAAATAAGGTTCCAAAAAAGGCAGGTTGCACATAAGGTTGGGATTTGTGACGTACTAAAAGGAGACTTCATAAAAGACGAGCTTTCTGCGGGTTACATAAAATTAAATGATTCCATGGTTTCCAGAGTTAATGTAATAGCTGTTATAGTGGACAAATCCGAGGCTGCCGGCAATAGCAGCGTTATTATTGACGACGGAACTGGAAGAATCCTGCTGAAGAGTTTTGACGGTGCTGGCTTGTTTTCCGGACTGGATGTAGGCGATGTTGTTTTAACAGTCGGCAGAATCAGGGAATTTAACAGCGAAAGGTATATAGTGCCTGAACTCCTGAAAAAAACGGGGAATACGCTGTGGATGGCTGCACGAAAGCTTGAGCTGGAGAAAAGAGGGTACCTCAGGGAGGCAGGCAAAGATGCAAATGCTGCTGACAGGAATATAGATGTTTCAATTGATTTGCCAGCAAGCGATGAAATATATTCGCTGATAAAAGACCTTGATAATGGAGAGGGTGTTTCTTTTGACGAGATTATTGGGAAATTTAAGGGCTCTGAAGCTGAAAATGCAATAAATAAGCTGCTGGAGAACGGTAATATTTTTGAGATAAGACCCGGCAGGCTGAAAGTGCTAGAATAATATTGGAGTCACATAGACTTCCAGAAAAGCTGCTGCCACAAGAAAGCCGACTGCTATCAAAACCAGCTCTGAGAAGTCCCCCATCACGGTTGAAAATTTTTTAGTCATGAAATGCTTCCTTATCAATGCAACTGAAAGTATGCCTCCTGCCAGGCCCCCATAGAAGTATGCCGCTATTTCAGGAATTCCGTGTATTGAGTACTTCAGAAGCCCAAGGGAAATTACATGAAAATAGTTTCCGGCTTCTAGGAATCCAAGCGAGCTTGTGTAATTGCTTATGTTTGCTCTTATAAAATTGCCGATTGCCGCCCCTATTACTGTCGCATTCCAGGTTAATATGAATATGGCGCCAGCCCCGTACACAAAGGAAAACAGCACAGAGAATGCCATTACCTTAAAATTATTAAAAAATATCCTGCCGAATATGCCTAGGCTGTGTACGGCGTTGCCTGAAACCTGGTTATTGATTGCCTGTATTGTGCCGATTTGCTTGTCAAAAAGCAGGCTTATTGTTGATGCCGGAAGAAAAGAATACCATAATGCGCATGCTATTGTAATTCCTATGAACATGTACATAAAAAAGGATATTGCCTTGTTGTGCTCCCTCAATATCGCTGATTCCTTTTCCATTATCATATCTTTGCTCTCCTCGAGCTTTATTGTGCTGTAGAAAATAGGCAAAGCAGCCATTGTTATCATAAAAACCATTACAAGGCTTGCCTGGTCCCTGAATATCCAGAGTGATGTCAGAATGCCTAGTGATGTGTACAAAAGGCCTAGAAAAAACATCTCCCATGGCTTCTTTTCCGCCTTAAAGGGGTTAAGCAATGATTCCACTACCATTCTAATTTTTTGGCATAGTTGGTTTATATAGTTTTTGGATTGTGATAATGCCGGTAATTAAATTTATAAATAAAGCTCTGTTCTTGATGAATATGGATGACTACAAAAAAATGCTTGAGGATGTAAGAAAGAACCTTCCTGAGGTTGTTTTCATTAAAGAGAGGTTTGAAATCCCAAAAGTGATGGGGCATATGCAGGGCAACCGTACAATCATATCCAATTTTTTGCAGATTGCGTCTGCGCTGAGAAGGGATGTCAGCCATTTCCTCAAATATGTGCTTAAAGAGCTTGCAACCCCCGGCGAAATAAAAAAATCAGGAGCTTTGATTCTTGGCACAAAAGTGCCTGCCTCGAGGATTAATGAAAAGATAAGGCAGTTTGCAAATGATTTTGTGCTTTGCTTTGAGTGCGGCAAGCCAGACACTTCAATCGTGAAGGAGGAAGGCCTGAATTACATGAAATGCACCGCATGCGGCGCAAAGAATGTTGTAAAGGCGAAGATTTGAGGAAACCTTTTTATATTATTGTTTATTTTTAGCCTCTAATGACCATTATAGATGGAACACAATGGTTGTCTAGGGAGTATACTATTTATCCGTCTGCCAGTAAAACCACCCACATAGTTGGATATTATTTGATGAGGGAAGGTAAAAAAGTTTTAATTGCTACTGTTTCTCGAGAGAAAGAATTCTCAAATCTACGATATCTCTTTAATATAAACCAAAAAACTCGCTCTGATATTTCAGTAAGATTAGAGCCACAGTTAGTTGGTGATGCTATTGATGCTCTAACAGAATTTGGGTTAAGAGAAATGAAACTTCCAATATCAGCCAGTTCTAAATCAGATCTAGTGGAAGAAATTAGAAATGTCGGGAAAGCTTTAATAGATTATGTTGCTGAAGAAGTTTTGAAAACCCCTACTCAGTATGCTGCTTAAGATATTAATTTCTACCCAAACCATCTTCCCAATCCTTCCTGCTTGTCTTTATCTTTTCCGAACACGCCTTCAACCCTGTCTTTTGTCAGCAAAAGAACTTGCTTGAGGTAAGGCGGCACATTGTATTTCTCGGACAATGAGATTGCAGGCTCCAGATATTTGATGATTGCACCCTCTGAAACAGTGAAGATGAGCCTGCCCCCGCATGCGAGGCATTTTCCGATTAAAGGGGGCCTTCTGTATTTTTCAGTGCATTTGCTGCACCTGAACTGCTGCTGCGAGAATTTTCTCAGGTTGCCCTTTATGTCACGAAGCAGGTGCTTTTCTATGACTAACCTTGCGACGTCAGTTGCATCAACTGCCCTTATCCTTTCTGCAAGCTCCATCTGCCCCTTCAGCTTCTCTTCCATTGAGGGCAATATCTTGTATGAAGAGCACTTGACTCCTGAATTGATATTGCTGACAGGATGTGTGTAGCCTATGCTTGAATATTCATTCTCATTGTTCAATATATTTGCAAACCTGTCTATATTTACGTTCCACGGCATTTCATAAATTTGGGTTGCTTCGTAAAATTCGATAGGGTAGCGCTGCACGACATCTAAATCAAAGACCATATCATCAACTTCTGTCGGGTTAAGTATGGATGTCAAAACTAATGGAGTGTCCTGTGTTGAGCCCCTTGAATCAGGCAAAAACTGCCTTGAGAAATTGAGAAGCACATCCATTAGGAGGGTGACAGACGCCTCATCGCCGTCGCAGTCTCGCCTGGTTGCCGCGTGCATCAACGGATGCGCATAAAATGCCTGGGTTTTTGAAAATCCGATTATCCTGGCGACTGTGCCTGCTGACGTATGAGGGGCAAGCGCCACCACCAGGTGCCCAATAATGTCTTTTTCGGATTTAATATTGTAAAATTTTTCCTGCTTGTAAAAAGAAGACAGCAGTTCGTCTATAAACATGCTTAGGTTATAAAGAATTTTATCAGCTCCTGCCTCGGGGGCATCCTCGCATTTCGGGAGTATTATATCCTGCGGCTTCAGTTCCAGAATCTGCTCCTGGCTTGTGAGCTCTGCTCCGCTGATGTCACTCAAATAGCCGAGATCCTTTAAATCGTCCACTGAAGTTCCTATTTCCTTTGGCTTGAAGTGAGTTATCGGCAGCTGCGTCATGTCATACCTTGTAGTGCCATCCCTGTTTATAGGCATGTCATATTTAGCCCTCAGAATGCCCTTTGCAAAATGCTCCGGGATGTGGCTTTTGTTTGAGGTTCCCCGCACTCCCTTGATCAAATCCGGGTATTGCTGCATGCCGAGATTCTCCAGAGCTTTTTTGAAGTGATAGTTAATGTCTATTTTTTGTGATTTATAGTTAAGAGCTTCGCCGTGCTGGCATTTTGCGCCTTTGACTAAGCCGCATAATCTGCAATAATTCATCTTGCCTGTTTTTTCTCCGCACTGCTCGCAAATCCCAAAGATTGTTTCTTTTTTGCACTTGCCGCAAAAATATGACGGCAGCTCCGCCTCTATAAATCCAATTTCCATTGCACTCTGAAATGCCCTGAGTTTGCCCCCTTGCTTGCCTATGGGGAATAGCGTGTGCGGGCTTCCGTCAAGCTTCCTTACTTTTGCCTTTTCGGGCCTTCCCATCCTGGCGCCTATAAAAGTGCCTGACTTGTCCCTCAGCTTTATATCCGAGACGGAGTTTATTATGTCAATAACCTCCTCAATTTCGGAGTTTTTGCACTGCTCATAAAAATCACTCCCGCCGAGCTTTAACATGCTGTATAAAATCTCTGCATCTTCTTTTCCTATCACTGTAAACTCGCTGTTGATAAAGACATGCGGAATCCCAAGCAGCTCCAGAATTCTTTTTCCAATTTCATTTTTTTGCAGGATTATCTTGCTGATTCTGCCACCTTCAAATTCTATCTTAGCGGACATAAGCCACTTCAGCAAATCAATGAAGCTTTCTCTAGAAATTGTTTTCCAATGGTAAGTGTAGCAGGGGTGCAGCGGCACGCCAATGCTTCTGCTTAATGTTATCGCTGTTTTTGCGTCCGGGCTTCTGAAAAAATATTCCCTTGTCAATTTTTCAAGGTATTCGGCTTCGATGTTCGTCAATTGCGATAATTTATAATAGTCTAAAGAGCCGAATAAGTTCACCATTGATTTTTCAACGTCAAGCGCCCACCACTCTTCACAATAGCCTGCAGGCGCCAAGGGGTGCGCCCTGTTGAAGAAATCACCATAGCTTATCAGGATGTCCCCCAGAAAGATGATCTCTTTTATCATACCTAAAACTTCTTTTGCTTTTTGCTCGCTGTCTAATTTTAAGACGCTGTTGTCTTTTAATTTTACTATGGGCCCCTCTATGGAGTCGCACATGCTTATGGCTGTCGCCTTTCCGGGCCTTTCAACTTTAAGCTGTGTGCCGATTGCAAGATACCCATCCAGGATAACCATGGTAGCGGGATGTATCGCTGAAGCTGAGTATCCAGATGTCCTGCACCTTCCGTACCTCAGCCTAAATCCGCCTACGGCTGAAGGGTGAGTCAAAACAGGCCGGCCTGCCACCAAATCCTGGATATATGTATAAATAGGATATATTCCTTTTTTTGTTGTCTTCTCTTTGGCTCTTGTTTCTTTTTGCAACTGCACAAATTCCTGCAAAAACTCCCAGTGCCCAATATCAAATTCCTTGCCCCATTTTTTAAGCTGGCTCCATACCTTGACTGCTTTTTGGGCAATGCACTCGCCAAGGACAAGGCAAGGCCCGCTCCTCACCCGGTTAGTGTCTATCCTCTCAAGATCCTTGTGATTTGACACTTCAATATCTTCAGATGCGTCGCCGTCTATTTGCACCGGCAAGTTGCCTGTAAGAAAACTTATTTCCTTTTCGCTGGGCAGGTATTGGAGATTGGTGACTCTTTCATGGTAGTCATAAAGTTCAGTAACCATCCTTCTTATTTCCTTTTCTGATGGGTCATAAACATCAAAACCGAGGTTTTTGCGTATATAGTCAGCGATAACCACGCTTACTGCACCTGCAGTTCCGCCTGCGCTTCTTATCGGGCCGGAATACATCAGGGAAAAATATTCTTTTCCATCGCGGCGTTTTCTGATTTTTAATCCTACAAATCCCTCAAGCGGCGATGCCACAATGCCCATTGTCAGGTACGCCAGCCCAACCCTTATGCCTGTTTCTATAGCTTCTTTTTGTGTTTCAAATTCGCAGAATTTCTGCTGTGTTGTCTCCAATGCTATTTTCAGGGCCACTCTCCAGTCTAATTTACCGTAAATTCCCTCCAGCTCATTGATTCTCTTCGGCAGCCCTTTATTTATTATGTTTGGGGCTGCCACGCTTACCAATCCCTCTACCCTTTCCGCCATATTTTTGGCAAGCGGAATATTTACTGTTTCTTCAGGGTCATAGCCTTTTAACCTTGCTGCGTTGGCGGCTTTGTAGGCTGCGCTTATTTTTTTTGTTATTTCGTCTGTATATATCTTATTCATCATTTTACTGCCCAAATTTTAATATCTTTACTTCCCTTGTCTGAAGATTCACTATCGGCACCCTGCTTGGCTCGGGATTATGCCCCACTTTTTCCTGAAATGCCGTTTTGCTTTGCCAGCAGCTTCCGCAAATTAGGGTGGTATTGCGGTAATTTGCCGTTACTGATTTGTGTATGTGCCCACTAAGGAAAAAATCAGGGATTTTTTCAATAACTAAAGGGTCCCTTTTTGTATCAGGAATGTACAGGGTGGATAGATGTGTTGGCGCCAGGTGCCTCCTCTTCAACAGGAATTTCATAATCAAGTCTGCCCGGTCGTAGCCGCCTTGGTTTCTTAATGAATCAACTTCTGCCACGAAATAGTCGAAAGAGTATCCGTGATACATTAAAACATCAAACCCGGTAAAATTGCTCGAGGAATGAATATTGATGTAGGATGGGTTTGACACCATTATCGCGTTGTTTAGCCCGTACATTGGTTTGGAGAAATCTTTTGATAACGGGTGCTGCGGCTCCGAGATGCGCAACGCGTCGTGGTTGCCGGGGCATATAATCAGCGGTATGTGTTTTGGTATCTGCTCGAGAAGCCCGGCGCATTCCCCGTATTGCTGATATATATCTTTTATTGACAATTCCTTGTCCTGCTCAGGGTATATTCCACAGCCGTCAACCAAGTCACCTGCAATGAAGATGTATTCAACTTTTTGGGCTATCTGCTTTTGCTGCTGGCTTCCCATTTCGCCGTTTATCCATCGCAGAAATTTTTCAAAATCTTCCGATAAAAACTTTGAAGATCCGACATGCAGGTCTGATAGAAATAGTGCATAGCTTTCCTCCCCTGATTTTTTAAGCTCCCTGCTGGTTGGCGTGCCGGGCCAGATGATATTGTTTGCAAATACCACTGAGCCGACATTGACGCCGGCAACGCCAATTACCTCGTCCAATACAACATCTTTCGCCTCATTGAACAATGTTGGCTTGTTTTTGTTGACTATAATTTTAGTTTGCCCCGTGGGGTCTTCCAGAATAAACATCAGATTCCCGTTTTTTGTCACCTGCTTGCTGCCCACCATCCCTATTACAGCTATATTTTCTTTCTCTTTTTTGCTGATTATCTTATTTATGGAGAGTGTATTTTTCAGTTCCTGGTGCTGCTTCAGAATTTTTTCTATTGACTTGTACCTGTTGTTGAAATAGTCTATAAAATCCTGGGGTTCTCTTTTTTTAGGCTCGTCTTTATAGGAAGTTATTACTTTAACATGGTTTTCTTGCCCACCTTCCTGTGTTTTTGCCTGCTTTTCCGCCTGCTCAATTAGAATGCCTAGGCTTGATTCCAGGACAGCGTCCTCAATTTGTTTTGAGTTAAGAGTGTCGAATATTCTAGAAATGCCATCATGGCTGCCGACATCTTTTAAAAAATCTGAACTTACGAGGATTCCTCTCTTTAAAAATGCGTCTATTATTTCCCTTTTCTTTTTTATAAGCTCTTGCTGCATATTAGAGATGTATGCTTTCTTCAAGAATATTTTTTATTTTGGAGAATACCGCTTCAGGTATTTCCAATGAGATGTCCCTTGTCCTGCCATACCTTCCTTTGGATATGACTTTTGCATTGACCACGCCAAGCATATCAAATTCAGATATTATGTCAGATACCCTTCTTTGGGTCAGTATGCTTGTGTTTGTCTTTTTGCATAATGACTTGTATATTTCGTAAACTTCCCCGGTAAATATGTTGTTGCCCCTGCCGGGCTGAAGCGAGAGTATGGCGTAAAGAACGAGCTTGTACTGCTTCGGCTGTGTTGCCACCACTTCTATTATCCTGTCCCTGTCAATCTTTTCTTCAGCCTCGTCAATATCCTCTATTGTGATTTTTTTTGAGTTTTTCCTGTCTGCAACCTCGCCTGCAACCCTGAGGAGCTCTAGCGCGCGCCTTGCATCCCCGTGGTCGCGTGCGGCATATGCCGCACATTTTTCTATTACTCCATTCTCTAAAACACCATTGTTAAAAGCCAAGCCCACCCTTTGGTTAAGGATTGATTGTATCTGCAGCGCGTTGTACGGAGGAAAAACTATTTCTTCCTCAGAGAGGGAGGATTTTACCCTAGGGTCCAGCCCGTCGACGAACATGATGTCATTAGATATCCCCATTATTGATATCTGGGATTCTGTGTCATCATTTATTCTTGTGAGGTTGTACAGGACATTGTCCCCCGTTTTAATCACAAGCTGGTCTATCTCATCCAAAACCAGTATGTAGTTTTGTTTTTGTTTGTTGAGCGCCTTAAAGAATATCTTGTAAACTTCCTCTGTTGGCAGCCCTGTCGGCGGTATTGCCTTCCCAAGCTCTCTTGCAAGTTGCGCAATCAGCCGGTATTCGGTGTCTGTGCTCCTCTTTAGTTTGCAGTTTATATACAACACACGCAGAGGTATATTTTCTTTTATGGAGACGTCTGTCAGTTTTTGGGTTGTGTACCTTGCGGTCAGTGTTTTACCTGTGCCTGTTTTTCCATAAATAAAGATATTGGACGGTTTTTCGGCTTTTAATGCTGGAGCGAGAATATTGGCTATTTGTTTGGCTTGTTCTTCCCTATGGGGGATTGTTTCGGGTGTATATGATGATTGGAGTACTTTTTTATCAAAAAAAACACTTTCTTTCCTCAGAAACACCTCAAAAAACTCTTCCAACCCCGTTTCAACCATATAGTTCCAGATGAAATGGTGGTATTTAAATATTTTCTTTACACACCCCACCCCTACATTTCCTATGGAAGTTATTATTATTTTTTTATTATATATTCATTATATTATTTTCTATATAGAATATAAATAAATAAATATGATAATAACACACTAAAAAACAAAACAAAAACAATTTTCCAATAGAAAGAAAGGGGTGACACTACACCTATTTATCACTATATAATAATAAAAAAACAAAAGGTTTTTAAACTAAATATATTACCTTTACGAAATGCTGACACCAATATCAGAAAAACAAATAAAAAACTTTGGGATTAATGGCTACGAAGTAAAAATCTGGACAGCGCTGCTTAGCAGAGGGGTATCCACAGCAGGAGAGCTTTCTGACATAGCCAATGTACCAAGAAGCAGAAGCTATGAT
>JAGVXR010000001.1 GCA_018303645.1 Candidatus Woesearchaeota archaeon | reverse complement strand
CACTGCTTGATAGCCAATCATATCTCCATAAAAATTCTCTAAGTTCATCATCTGATTCCACTCTCGCTTTGGCAAGAAAAGGTTCGGTTGGTATTTCAAGCCCTTGCTCATCAGCCTGTCTATGCAATTTGGCCATACCGTCTCCAGTAATTACTTTAGCCTCCATTCCATATATCTCTAATTTCCCACTTAGTTCTTCCTGTTTTTTTCTTTCTAGGCTTTTTATTTTCCTAATTAATGGTTGTGTAATAGCAATATCATAAACAAAGTCAGAAAGTTCCTGATTATTTTGAACTAAAGCAATCTCTTTGTCTCTAAAAATTGGATCTTCCCTGAGGATAGTTTCTATTTCCTTATTGCTGGCTGCTACACTTGTGATTGCATATTTCGCCATCCAATGATTTAACCAATCGCCGACATTTTCTGCATAAAGCACAGTTGGCTTTCCCTTGGCTTTAAAATAACCTATTTCACAACTACAGTCCTCGCCAAAAGGCTCACAAATTAACCCAATGTCTGCTTTGTCAATTTCCCTATAATCTATTTCCGCAACTTTGCTTTCTAGTTTAGCATGCGGAATGTTAAAAGGATTATTTTTATGTGGTATAAAAACTTCGAATCTGGAATCCAAACTATTAGAAACTCTTTCATTTTTTCTGTGGTACTCTTCAGCAATTTTGGCTATTAAGTATACTTTTATTTTATCCATTTTTAATTATTAAATAGTAGTAAAACTAATATCTAACTATATCAATATTCCTATCATTTTCTTACAAAAAAAGAGAATATTTATATATAAAATAGTATTTTTAGCAAAAATCATGGATTTAGACTTATTAGACAAGAAGATAATGTACGAGCTGGACTTAAATGCAAGGGCTTCTGTTACAGAAATATCCAAAAAAGTAAGAGCCTCAAAAGAGACTGTAAATTTCAGGATAAAAAGGATGTTAAAAGAAGGCTACATAAAGGGCTTTTATACTGTATTCAATACCGCAAAATTAGGGTATTTCTATTATAAGACATTCCTGAAATTCCACAGAACAACACCCGAAATTGAAAAAGAAATAATTGAATACATTAAAAATCAAAAAAACTGCGCTTATCTCGGCAGTTGTGAAGGCCCTTATGACTTAACTTTCCTATTAATGGTAAAAAATGCCCGGCAATTCAAGGAATTTTTAATAAAATTCAAGGAAAAATTCGGCGATTATGTTCCGGAAAAAGAAGTTCATACTGTTCTTACAACTCATCGCCTTAATGAGAAATTTTTATTTGCAGGCAAGACTTCAAAGCATTCTTTTTATCAGGATGAGATAAGCCACTACCCCATTGACGATATCGACGCTAAAATCATGCAGATACTTTCAACAGAGGCTAGGATTAGCCTGATTGATTTGGGCAATAAGATTAATATTGATTCAAAAGTTGTTAAGTACAGAATAAAAAAATTAGAAAAAGAGGGTATCATTATTGCTTATGTTTCTGCTCCAAATTTTTATAAGTTAGGGCTCCAATTCATGCAAATAAATTTCAATTTAAAAAATATAAAAACAGCGTCATCAATCATTGAGTTCTTTGATAAAACCAACAAATGCCTTTATGCACTTGAGCTTTTGGGAAAATATGACTTAACAATAGAGATTCATGTAGAAAATGACAGGATTTTAAGGGAAATTATGGAAAATTTCAAGCAGCAGTTTGTTGAGCAATACAATGATTATGATGTATTCAACATGTACCAGGAGCATCTTGTTGTTTGGCTGCCAATCGCTTAATTCTTTATTATAGTTATCAAAACCGCAACCTTTATATACTATTATCTAGAATATTCTAAAAATTATGATTTAGATTAATAAAATAAATATTATAAAAACTATTAAAAATACTATTATAAGATGGTTAAGATACAAAAGCTTCCTTCCGGGCAGTTGGTAATCACGATTCCTAAGCTTCTTGCGGAGTACGAGGGCATGAAAAAGGGCATGGAGCTCGAGTTCAAGAAGCACAAGGATGGATTTATCTTGGAAATTAAAACGAAAAAAGGTGGTTAAATGAAAATTGAAGAATTGGCGGAATTGCTTGGAAAGACCAGGTACGAGGTTGAGGAGATGCTGAAGAAAACTGACACCATAGAACTGAACCTGAGCGAGAGGAGGCAGCGCAGGGAGGAGAATGACGACCTAAGGATTTATGAATGACATACCCCATCAATAAGCATAAATAATACAAAAAAAGACTCAATCTAAAAAAAGAGGAAAATGGCAACAGACGCTGAGCTTGCAAAATTCGGATTTGTGGAAGATGGCAAGGCTGACAACGAGGTCAGCGAGGAATTCAGGAGCTCTTCCATAAAGACAGGCTATCCAACCCCTGCAAGGCGGTACAGGATTCATTACGAAGGCTACAACATATCAATCGAGGAGCCGTATTTCTGGACATTGCATTACCTGAGGTATTTCGGCGGCTTTCCAAGGATTGACAAGATAACAGACATATTCGCGGCAGCAGAAAACTCCGCCTTTTTCGGGGCAAATCAGCAAAGGCTTGGCGCGCAGCAGGACAAGGTAAGCCAGTTCCTTGCAACAATAGGCAAGATGGTGCGCGAGCTTTTCCAGTTAGTGAGGGAAATGAGGATTCTTGATGAAAGGCTCAGCTATTATGCAGACAGCTTCACCAATAGCCCAAGCGCTGAAAGCGCTGAAATTACATTGAAAGGCATCTGGGTTGACTTGGTCGAGCAGGGAGCAAAAAACCCTGCGTCTGTTTACGGCATGGCCCGTGAAGTCCAGTTTACAACATTGCCGGATTTGTTCTTCGCAACCCACCCTAAAAAGCAGGAAGATGTGGATATTGTCGTGGAAAGGGACAAGGGGCAGTTCAACAGGAAAGTAAGGGAAGTCCTGAAGAGAAAGCTGAGGGCATTTTTGGCATGGAAGGAGCATACTTATGAGGAGCTGAAAAACAGGAGAAAATTTACCTTAAAGTACCTGAGGCAGCATTTCGAGATTATAAGGATGTACATAACCTGGGTTAAGCCTTACCTGAAGAACATACAAAGGATGCAGCTTGACCAGGACAGGGCAGACACAGCAGACTTGATAGTTGCCTTTGAAAGCTCAATGATAGAAGTGGAGATCCTGGCTGTAAAGCCCTCCAAGCAGTCTGTTCCGGTTAACGAGTGCATCCTTATGCATTACCTTTTCAGGACAAAGCCCGAGATGAGCTACCAGCAGGAAGGCTATCAAAGAGGCCCGTTGCACCTTGGAAGGGTGGAAATGGACTTCAGGGCTTATGCATGGACCGACAAGGAAATTGAAAGCTACAAAAGAATGCGCGAGCAGGAGGATTTCCAGCTGCTTGGCGTGATTGACGGCTCTGTAAAGGCTGCTTTGGAAGCATTAGGGGATGAGCTGATGCGCTACCTGAAAGAAGCTGGCGAGGAATTTGAGGAGAAAAAAGAAATGCCAAAAGCGCCCCATAAAAGAGCAGGCCCTTTTTTGTCAGTCTTTGAAGGCTTTGCAGAATTGTTCACGTCATTCAAAATGAAGAAAGAGGTCAAGGAAGCAGGCAAGAAGCCAAAGCAGACAAGCCTGATGAGGATGGCTATTTCAAGGAGAAATGCAGAAGAAAATGTCAAAAAAGTAATGTGGAACACTTACCATCACTTCAAGAAGCAGCATGATATGCTGAACTGGTGATTATGTCATTTTCTTTATTAAATCAAAAACCACTAACTATAAATATAACCTTTTCCATAAAATAATTAAAATAATAAAGAGTCAACTCAATACGCAATATTAAAATTAAAAACACGAGAGCGACTTTTTAGATTCCATAGGTGAAGAAAGTAATCCGCTTGTTATTGTGTTAATGAATAAATAGGCGAAGCCGAGCGTGTGGACAACAGCGAGGCTGAGCACAATTGTTTGCGAACGAAGTGAGCGGATTGAAATTGTTAAATAATAAAATCTAATAAAATCTAATAAAATACAAGTAAAAAAAGCGCAAAATGAAATTCAATTCAGGCTACTATTCCCACCATCCCATGGTGGACTATTTCAATGCAATGGATCCCCAGAATTACGGGGAAACTCCCCCACCTTATGGCGCTGAATTGGGGATTAAAGATATAGGCATGAGCGTTCCAATGGGAATTTCTGCTGCAAATGTCGCAGGCATCTACTCAAAAATAAGGATGGGCGCAGGCAATATAGAAATCCAGTTCCCTGGGTACAGGACAGGCTCAAGGAATGCCCAAACCCCTGAAATGCTTGGTGAGGACCAAAGGCAAGCCATAAGGGAGCTTTCATTGGCCAATGAAGTAAAATTCACAACGCATGCGTCTTTCCAGCTGATGGGCATGATGGGCAGGGATGAAAGAGGCAACTTCTCAATCTATAACGCTACTCAAGACTTGTTCGAGCTGAAAAGGGCAATCGATTTTCAGGCAGATGTCGGCGGGGGCTCTGTTGTTATCCATTCAGGTGAGTTTGAAAGGCCCATGACAGACATGTATATGGATGATGAAACCGGAAGGCTTAATCTTGCAAGAGACCCAAGCGGCAGGCTGCTGTTCAGGCAAGCCCATACCCAGGAAGTTGATGCCCGCTTTGAGGTGCTTGATGACAGAACCTCTCAAAAATTCGAGACAGTGCAGAAAGACAGGCTTGTTGCATTTCCGGAATGGCGCAGGGAAAAGCAAGGCAGGTGGGGCATTGACCAAAACAACAACAGGGCTTACATAGAAAAAGATGACTACATCGATTATGACGGAAGAAAGATAATTAACCCTTACGATGCATTAAAGGGCCGTGTTCCGGAATATGATTCAGCAAAAGGCAGGTTTAAAGTGGATTTAAGGTCTTTTGATTATTTCAGGAAAGAAGCTGAAGAGCATAATAAATGGTTTGAGAAAAAGCACGGCAGAAAGCCAAATTACTACGAAAAGATATATCCGGAAGAGGCATTCTTTCATTCAACCTTGGAAACCCAGGAAGCGAATGCAAGAGGCTGGGCGCTTTACTATGGAAAAGATGCAGAGCGCGACTTGCAGATGATGAAGAAACTTGAGGAAGCAAAGAAGTTTTATGAGCAGCTTGACAAAAGCATTCCTGAAGAAGAAAAATGGAAGATAATGAGGCAGGACACTGATTTTGCCCAAATAACAAGGGGAATACTCCCCACAGAGACAAAGCACCCGTTAAAAATCATCGAGGAGCAGTTGACAGAAGCCAGCAAAAGGCTTGAATACGCAAGGCAGACATCTTTGTCGCAGGAGCAGCAGGCTTTGGACACGGCTGAAACAAAAGAGCATCTTGTTACCCCCATAAAAAGGCTTGAAAAGCACGGCACAAGGATGTATGCAGAAGCAGGCATACACGCATTGAGAAAAACAAGGGATCCAAACAACCCGGTTACAGTTGCTGTCGAGCACATATTTCCTGAAAGATTCGGAGGGCATCTGGAAGAGCTGAAATGGATTATCAAAAAATCAAGGGAAAAAATGGTTGATATGCTGATAAAGCCTGAAATTGAGTATGGCGCAAGCATGGCTCCTCAGGAAATAGACAAAAAGAAATTAGATAAAGACATAATGCAGCCTAATCCTTATTATATGGGCGTAAGCAGGGAAGAAGCCGAGAAGCTGGCAGAGAGGCATATAAAGGCAACCCTTGACACAGGGCACATCAACCTGTGGCGAAAGTACTGGCAGGAAGACCCAAGAAAAACGCGCGAGCAGAATGACGACGCTTTCAAGAAATGGGTGCTGGACCAGGTGGAAAGCCTTGCAAAGGAAAAAATGGTTGGCAATGTGCATTTGGCTGACAATTTCGGCTATCATGACGACCATCTTGCTCCAGGTCAGGGCAACAGCCCCATCAAGGAAATCATAGCAATACTCAAAAGGCACGGCTATGAAAAGGCAATCACAGTAGAGCCCGGCGCTGACGCATCAACTGATCTGAGCGATTTCCATGGACTGATGAAGACATGGCGCTTTTTTGGCTCGCCTGTCTACGGAATGGGCTTCAGGGGCTCAGGAGTGCCCCAGACATGGGCAGATGTCCAATACTCATTCTTCGGCCAAAACAAGCCGCCATACTATGTCTTTGGAGGCTATGCCCCTTCAAATGACTGGACATTGTGGAGCGCAGTTCCGTTGGAATAACCATTAAATTCTCGCAAAGGTTTAAATAAAATAGGATGTAATAGGTAATAAAATATATTGAAAAATAAATAAAAAACCAATAAACATGCCACTCAACAAAAAGGAGCTGGGCAAGCTTTCCCCCGAGGAAAGGATAAGGAAGCTCAAATTGATGGAGGAAGAGCGCAAGAAGGAAGTCAGCGAGATAGGGCGCTTAATAAATGAGTCAATGCAGGAAATCAAGACAGAGAAGCTTGCAGAGGAAATAGCTCCTGAGCAGAAAGCCGTTGATATTTCAAGGCTGTTCGAGACAGATGCCGGTGAAAATCTGGAAAGGACAGCAAGGAAAGAAGGCGGGGTGGGGGATTTAACTAAAGGCTCAAAAGACTACCAGACTTTTGCGCAGGCTTACCAGGACTACTCGAGCCTGAAGAAGCTCATGGGTTATGCGGCAACCGGCTCTTTAAATGAAGAGCATCAGGCAGTAATTGATGAAATTAACGAAAGATTGGACAAGACAAAATACCAGAATATCGGTGCAGAAATAGCAAACATTCTTGTTGCAAGCAAGGCTACCCTTCATAAGATAAGAAAATATGCAGGAATGTAGTTACAGTGTTTGCATTTTCAGGTTGAATTCCACATAGCTGACAAGTTTCCATATCTTGAATTTCTCCCAGTCAGCTGAGTTTATCTTGCCTGTCGGAAGCGCCTGCTCTCCCATTACCGCGCCATGGGTAAAGTACTTTATGCTCCTGACTGCATCGTCTCTGACTTCATTATCAATGAGGTAAAACTTATTGCCCTGCTCAACAATCTTGTTGATTCTTTCTGTTGGATTGTCGCTTGCAAAATTTTCGAATGCGCCCTGCGCCCTGAATTTGCCCAGGTAGCTGAACAGCTTTCCGTAGTCCACATAGGAAGCATGAGGCGATGCTCCATAGCGCCTGGAAAAAGCTCCATAGCCTTCAAAGCCTGTTTTTGCGTCTTCTTTTGGTATTCTGTATGCCCTGTCTTCCTCAAGCTCGCTTTTTTCTTTTCTTTCTTTTTTGGCGCTTTCAATTGAGCTTTTTATAAGAATGCTTACTATGGAAGATACTGGCGTTTTGTCTTGCTTTTTTATTTTTGAGGCTTTTATCTTTTTTATATTAAGCTTTGGAACCCTGACAATTGCCCCCTTTACCCTGACTTTCGAGAAATTCTTTCTTATCTTTTCAGCTAATGTGATGTCAACCAAAAAACCACCTCTTGGATATAATATCCAACAGGCAAGTTTAGGTTATATTTATAGGTTGCGGTTTTTGAAGTTTTAATTGATAGTTGCATTAAGTAAAAAATATAGAATGCCTTTAATAAATCAAAAAAGAAATTTATATCAAATAACTCCTAGCTTCTTGTTTAGTATCTATATCTCTAAATGCCCGAACAAGCTTTAATCTACCATCGACTTTAACTCTGTAATTTATAGACTTTTTATCTTCAAAATCCTCGAAATATGTTAGCAATACGGCATCTGTAAACATCATTTTTAATTCTTTTTGTACTTTTAGAAATGTTTTATCAACATTTTGCCCCCTGCTGTCAGTTTCCACAACTTCAGGAACTTTACCGAAAGTTAAAAAATATAACAAGGCAATGGATGGAATAGCAATATATTCATTAAAAAATTGTCCCGTCTTATTCCTCAGCGGATGATAGTCCTCACTTAATAAGAATTGTCTATCATCATTTAACTGATGGACTAAAGGTTCTAACTTTTTATTTGTAATGTCCCTTAAGGACTGCGGAACATTATGTGAAAGATATGATTCAGGAGTGCGGACTCCAACTGGAAGATGCGTAATTAATTTTGTCCAATCATAATCAAGCTTTGTTGTATTGGGATTGCCTGATATATAACTTTTTGCCCTGTCTATTAGCCCCTCAATTCTACTTTTTTGTTTTTCATGAGGTTTCTCTAATGCTTTAATCATGTTAGATTCTTCCGGAATCAATCCAACCCAACTGTATACACTTCTTACTTCAGTTAAATCTTCATAAGCAATATCGATAATTAAATTCTTTAAATCCTCTTCTGTAAACTCCAATTTTAACAGCAACTCTCCTATTGTTTTTGGTTTGTGGTTCATCTTTCTGTATAAGATTATGACTGTTGGGTAGTTAATCTACTTAAAAATCTTTTGTTTTTGTTGTATAGATCATTAACAACAAGTTATTTAAATAAAGAGCAATAGAATTTATGCCCAAGATGAATGATATACTATTCAGCCAAATCAAAAAAGAGTATGATATCTTCTACAGGAATATCTTGGGAAAATGCAGGCTTCCGATGTGGAGCACATCAAAGGGCTTCTGGAACGCCTCGATTTCCGATGAGATTTATGAAGCATTTAAAAGAGCCAAATTAAATCAATTTAATAATTTTTTGGACATAGGAAGCGGCGACGGAAAGGTTGTATTGATTGCGTCTTTGTTCTGCAAAAATGCAGAAGGCATCGAGATAGACAAATTTTTGCACAGCAAAGCCATAGAAATGCAGGGGAAAATGGGAATAGGCAATGCTCAGTTCCACAACAAGGATTTTTTCCAGCATGACGTTTCAAAATATGACATCTTATTTTTGGCTCCAGACACGCCTCCGGAAAGGGGAATTGAAAATAAGCTGCTGAAGGAAATGAAAGGCAGGCTTATCCATTACGGGCATCATTTCCAGCCGAGGTTTCTGAAGAAAGAAGACAGCTTTTTGGTGAACGGGAATTTGGTTGGGGTGTATTCTAAACAAAAGAATTAAAAACTGGGATTTGTTACCTTAGTTTATGAATTTTCCACGAGTAAAATACAGCTAGCTAGAAGCTAAATTAAAAGAAACAAATTTGGATTCTGATAATTATATACAAAAAGCTCTGAGGGAAATTCCGGAACTTTATAAACTATTTAAAAGAAGAAATGGCCCCCCGACTCCAGAAGGACATCTTTATCCGGCAGCAATGTATGCTATTGAATACTTACAAGCTGCTCAAGGAAAATCTAACGAACCTTTAAGATATGTGGTTAATTCTGGATTATTGGTAGCGGGCGCATTATTGCATGACGTAATGGATGGTTTGTTAGCAAAAGAATACTTCTTGAAAATGTTTGGAAAAGAATTGTTTCGTATAGTAGAGCCATTAACAAAGCCCTATATGTTTCCGCGAGGAGATACAGCAGAAAAAAGAAGACAAGAGTTTAGGGAACGGGATAGTGAACATTTTGTTAAGTTAGAATCTGCCCCTGCTGAATCCAAAATAATCCGTTTAGCAGGCAGATTGCACAATATGCATTGTGTAGACTACCCAAAGCTTTTGGAAAGATACATTCAAGATGCTGAAGTGTTATATCTACCATTTGCCCAAAAATATTCGCCTTTCTTTTATGAAAAAATCAATCAAAGAACTGCCCAATTAGTGAAGTTACAGGATAGCAAATTTCGGAAATTTTTGTATTTTTCTATTATGCACCCAAGTATTTAAACACCATAACCCCAAACTTTTCTCCTCCAATCTTCACATCATTAACAGCAAAATTGTTCTTGTCAATTACCCTTAATTCCTTGTTTGAAGACAACAAATAATACAGCTTTGTTTTTGCCGTTGTCATGACATCGCCGTAAATTATTTCATTGCCGATTTTTTCGTATTTTCTCAGCAAAAATATCCCCTCTTCCGTTGTGTAGATGACAGCTCCCTGCAGAATGCCTGAAAAGATGGCTGCCAATTGTTTTGAATATCTGCTTATTGTTTTAAGATTGGCTTTTGCAATCTCCATTGACGGCTTGCAGGCAAAGGAATGCGGAAAATGGCTTAATAAGCTTACGTCAAAATGCCTTGCTGCAATATTTGTATGGAATGGAAATTCATAACCATCAGAATTTTGTAATGTCTTTAATGTTAAGTCTGTGCTGTTTTCACCAAAATTCTTTTCAAAGAATTCGCAACAGCATTCAGGATAGCCTAATATTAAGCCAAGCTCTTTGTGGGCATTTTTTTCTTCAGCTGATCTTGCCTTTTCTGCAGTTTCCCTGTTTTTGGACAAATAAACAAAAAAATAGCCTTTTTGAGCGCTGTTTTTGTCAATTTTTATTGATTTGTCGGAATAGAATTCACTTTGGGCGTTCTGCTTTAAAACTTTGAAGTCAGAAGTTGCATGTTTTATCTTATTCCCATTCAAAAAATCCAGAACTTTGCTTAAATCATCCTCGGGGACAAGGATTCTTGCGCACGGCTTAACGCCCTCAATGACATACAGGACTTCAAGGGATTTTGTGATGGAATGGAATATCTGCTGGAGTTTGTGAATCATCATTTAAAAGAATAAGTTTTGTTTTTATAATGTTTTGGTTTAGGCTGCAATTTTTTCCAGGCCACCAATTTCACCACTTCTTTTAGAGCCATCATTAGTTTTCAATTTAGGCTTGTAAGTCTGGTTATTGCTGCTGCTTCTTAATCTTCTGAACAAATCAATAATTTTCCCATATTGTTTTTTTATTGATGGTTTTGAATATGCCTTTGGGTTATACTTAGAGTAAGAGTAGCCTGTTTGGTGATTTTTGTTAGCTGAGTTTTGATTTATCCTTAAAATAGAAATTTCTTTTTTAACTGGCAATTCATCTCTTACTTGTTCTGCAAGTCCTAACGCTTCATTAGCAACGCTGTACTCTGGGAAATAATTTGCCAAAGCCCGATATTGGCTTAAAGCCTTTGCAGCCTCTGTTCGAGCTTCAGGTCCCAAAAGGCCATTTATTGCTTGATATAACATCAATTCTTCTTTTGTTTTTATCGTTGCAGGCATTCTCGGCTGAATTCCTTGATAAGGCTCTGATTGATGACTCGGCGAAGCAGTTTGTACAATTTTTGATATAGATTCATATAACTGCTGCTGCCTCTTTATGCTTGCGTACCTTGACATTTCAATGGTTTTAGCCATATTGATAAAGCAAAATCTATCTATTCTTAAACTTTTATGTCACTACAACAAGAAAACAACAAAACCTTTTAAATAACTATCAATAATTTTATATAGGATTAAATCAAAAGCAGTAAAAAAGAGGTTTATAATGAAATTTGATATTCCTAAGAAAGAGCATCCTAATTTAGAGCGCTACTACAAGGAGGATATTGACACCGCCTACAAGTTTGCCAATGAAATATACAAGGAGCTTGGCAGCCTGATAAGGGCGGTTGTCGTATTCGGCTCAACTGCGCGAAGGACAAAGCAGCCCGGAGGCGACATAGACCTCCTTGTGATTATAGATGACTTGATAATGAGCATGTCTCCCGAAGTTGTCGAGGCCTACAGGATAATTGTCCAAAACTCAATTGTCAGGGTTTCCACAAAGCTCCACGTTACAACAATGCGCTTTACCTCATTCTGGGAATACATGCGCAACGGCGACCCTATCGCAATCAATCTTTTAAGGGATGGTGTTGCCCTGATTGACTCCGGGTTTTTTGACCCTATGCAGGTTTTGCTGAAAAGGGGAAAGATAAGGCCCACTCAGGAAAGCATCTGGACTTATTATGCAAGGGCGCCAAACACTTTGCACAACTCAAAATGGCACCTGCTGCAGGCAGTCATCGACCTGTACTGGGCGGTTATTGATTCTGCGCATGCCGCTCTGATGAAGGTAGGCGAAATTCCGCCTACGCCCGAGCATGTCGCTGACCTGATGGAGCAGAAGCTTGTCAAAAGAAAAATGCTTGAGCACAAGTATGTTTTAATAATGAGGAACTTCTACAGGCTGATGAAAATGGTCACCCACAGGGAGATTGTGGAGATAAAAGGCGAGGAATTCGAGCGCTATTATAGGATTGCAGAGGACTTTGTCAGCAGGATGAAGAGGATTATAGAGCATGGGAAATAAAAAGCAAATATTAAAATAAATCCTGAAAACCGCAACCTTTAAATACTACCTTTCCTACTGTAGGATATTCCTACCTAAAATGAAAACAATAACAGTAAGAATTGGAGAAAAAGGGCAGATAACTGTTCCTATAGAAGTAAGGCAGAGGGAAAACCTTGAGAAAGGCACCCAAGTTGAGATTATAGACTTGGGAGAAGGCTCTTTGCTCATTAATAAGATAGACAAAAAAAGAGAATTGCTGATAGCATTGCGGATTTTAGGCCAAAGGCTAAAGGAGAAGGGATTCGACAAAAATAAAATAATCAAGTTCTGCAAAGAGGTAAGAAGGGATGTCTACAACGCAGAGATGCCTCATTGATACAAATGTCTTTCTTGTAGGTGCTTTGGACCTGAGGGGTGATAAATCTTCTGAAGAGGCTAAAATAGTTTCTCTGGCAATTGAGCGCAAAATTATACCAGTATTATCTTTGCGGCTGCTGAGCGAGTATCATGAATCTGCAAAGAGGGTGGTGGGCAAGGATTTTGCTGGCTGGCTCAGGCATCTGATTCTGGATGTTTCAAAGCCTGTGTTTGTGTCGGATGAATTATGCAAAGAGATAGAGCCTAAATTTTCCGGGCTTATACCAAAAGAAGACTTAAGGCACTTTGTCAGTTGTATTGTGGCAGAAGCTGATTATCTAATTTCAAACAACAGGGAATTCCTGAAAAAAGCAAAAAATAGCTATTTTGAATGCCTCACTCCAAAAGAGTTTTTAAATAAGGCAAAATTAAAATAATTCTATCCTGCCAAAACCAAAATACCGACAACAACAACAAAAAACAGAGTCATTACAAAACCGCTTATCAAAAGCAGCTTCATGTTTTTTTCAGCATCCTCTGATGTTGTTTTTACAATTGTTTTTTTAATGGGGGTTTTGACCGGTTCGATATTTTTATCCTGAGAGCTTTTTTCTTTTTGCCCTGTTCCAATCAGCAGCACAACCTCGTCTGTTGGAGCTTTGGTTTTCACGCAGTCAACAATTTTCAGCTGTGCAGTTTTTGTGTCCCTCAATTTTCCGTCATCAGAATATGCATTTGCTGTTATTTTATAATCGCCATTTTCGGCATTTTCATTTATTTTTAGGTTTGCAAACATGGAAATTATGTTGTCTTCTGTGCCTTCCTGGATTGAAATGCCCTTTTGCTCAAAATTCAGGCCTAAATCGTCGCTCTTTACATCCAGAACGGCATTCTCCTCGTCTTCCTGCCCAATATTGATTACCTCAAGCCTTCCGCTCGCAGCCCTTGCGCAGCTTATTATTGCAGGGCTGAGCTCAAACCTTAAAAGCCTCAGGTCATGCTTCTCTTTTTCAACCTCAAGCTCAATCCCGTAGTCGCGCTCATAAGCATTGCCGTTTTCATCCTCGCCTTCGGCATGTATTGCCACGTCATAATCGCCCTCTTCTATGTTAAGCGGAAGCTTGAACCTCATCGTCACGGTTTTGTCATCCTGCTCATTCAAATTAAACTCGTTTGACTCCTCCTCCAAGTCAGCGCCATCATCTATGCCCTCAATTGCCGTTTCAACCTTGATATCCTCTATTTTGATATTGTCGCTTTGCACAAAATTGTTTTTCACCGTGATTTTGAATTCAACATCAGAGCCCGGCTTCGCTTCCTTGCCTATTTTTGAGTTTTCCCTTACATTGCTGCTTTTCTTGCCGTCTACCTTGGCATCGACATCGTCAATCCTCAGATTGTTGCCCACGGCAATAGTGAGCGTGTATGACTGGTTTATTATCTCAACAAAATCAGTTGCGCTTGCATTGACCGAGAATACTCCATTAGAGCCTGGAGTGAAGCTTATCAAGCCGCTTGAGCTGTCTATTGACATGCCGCTTGCATTTGTTTTAAGGGAAAACCTCAATGTGTCATTGTCAGCATCGGTTGCATCAACATCATAATTATAAAGCTCGTCTCTTGTGCCGCTTGTCACAGCAGAGCTTGTTATTCTTGGAGCCCTGTTGCCTGCAGCATCAACGGTTATGGTTACGACTTTTGAGTCAATCAAAAAGCCGTCGCCGACTGTAAAGTTTACCACATTGCTGCCCAAGTCAAGGTTTGTCGGCTTCCAAGAAACTATTGCCAATGAATTGTTAACCTTTGATATGGCAATTGCCGAGTTGTTGCTGGAAAATGCCAATGCGTCATTGTCAGAGTCTGTGGCAGTAATATTGAACGTTAAATTAGTATTTTTAGAAACGCTTTTGTTTGATATATCCCCTAAAATCGGCGCCCTGTTGAGGTTTGTAACCCTTACTGCCCATTTAAGGGAAACCTGGTTTGAGGCAGCATCCGTTATTGTCGCATTTATGGCGTGCGTGCCGTTGTCCTCAAATCCCGGGCTGTAGGAGAAATTTGCGGGATTTGTGCTGTTCAGCGCATTGTCTATAAACCAGGAGAAATTAAGCAAGGCGTCATCAGGGTCGGATGCATTTATATTGAAATTTAAAGTTGAATTCTCCAATAAAATCTGGGTTATGTTGTTTAATGGGGAGAAAGACACTACGAACGGGCTGTTGTTGACAGTCACATTAAGCAAAACATCAAATCCTGATTTCCCGTAGCTGTCGTTGAAGAAAATTGTCACATTATACTGCTTCTGAATATACTGGCTCGTATTCAATAAAAATGACCAAATGTTGCCATCTTTCACCATTGAGAAATTTGTGCCGTTGAAATTGGCCAGCGTGGAATTAACCTGGGCGGTGTCGTCTGTTATGTTGACAGTTATATTGAATAAAGCGCTTATCTTTGTATTGTTGCCTGATGGAATAATCCATTTGTTCAAAGTCGGCGCTTCTCTGTCATTTTTTGCCCCGGGAGTGGGAGTTGTGAGATTGAACATTTTAGGATTTCCGTCAGGATGCCTGCCAATTGATACATTCTCAAAACTTTTTCCTGATGCTTGGACGTATGCTATGGAATCAGACAATGCACCGGATGAATTGTACAGCTTTACCTCGCCGCTTGAATCAGCCAGATTGAAGTTGGATATTGTTATGTTTATTACATTTATACCGCTTGAATTTACGTTGGGGTATGCTGCATTAAATGTTGCAAAGTCGCCTGCCAGAACAATAAATCCATTAGCGGGTATTGTGGCATTTAATGTGAAGTTGCTGCTTGAAGTTTCAGAAATCTTCCAGTTCGTGAGGTTGATATCCAGGCTCTCGTTGTTGAACAGCTCAATCCATTCAGAATCAGGGTCGTTAAGCCCGTTGGCAAGTATCTCATTAACCAAAACCGCAGAATAAGAGCCCAATGACAAAACTAATAAAAAAACTATGAATAACCCCCCAACCGCTATCTTTTTCAAGACCATGCCCCCACTAGCTGATGGTTATGGGACGAATTTATAAATCTTATTGTGCTCTTGCCCTGTACCCGGCAATGGCTAATGCTATAAGCACTATAATGGCAACTCCGCCCAAAGCTATTGCCAGAAATGGCGACTTCAAAACTGATATCTCCTGGCTATATGTAACGGGCTCTTCTGCTGCAAGCCCTTCTTCATCTTCCGGCTGTATTACTGCAACTTCCTCTTCTTTTTCCTCCTGTTTGGGCTCTTCTGTAGTTTTAGCGCCTGAAACGCAGTCTTTTACAACCAAATCAACAGTTTTCTGGTCAAACAGGATAAAATTTTTCCAGTAAAGGCTAACCAAAATCGGGAATGTTCCTGCCCTGAAGAAAGAAGGCACTTCTATATTCAATGTTTTTGTGTAAGTTTTTTCCTCCTCGCTTGCCTCGTCTGAAGACTCCAGAGATACATCCTTGTCATAGGAATTTATTCCAATGCTTGCGGCTTTGAACTCCAAGGCAACCTCGTTTTCGGTATTTGAGCCGAGGTTCATTGCCTCTGCTGTGAGCTTTGCCTTCCTGTTGCAATCCACTATGCTTGGATTGAGCAGGACTTTTGTTATCCTTATGTCATGGCTCTGCTTTTTTACCTCGAGCTTCAGGCTCAGTTCGGTATTATGGGGAGTTTCATTCCTGTCTTCGCCTTCTGCCTCAATAATCACATTATAAGTGCCTGCGTCGGCATCAAGCGGTATGGGAAAATTTACATCAACCCTGTTGTCGTTTCCTGGCTCCAGGTCAAAGTCAATGCTTTCCTCTTCAAGGTCAGCGCCGTCGTCAATTTCCTCGATGGTTACCCTTGCAAACACGCCCCTTAAATCAGGATTCTCACCCTGAAATGTGTTTTCAACCCTTATAGTAAATGTTAAATTAGAGCCTGGAAGTAGATATGCATCTATTTTTGAGTCATTGGTCATTGAAACAGAGCCTGAATCTATCCTGTCCCTGTCCTCTATCCTGTAAGTGTAAGCGTCGTCATAATCTACATTGAAGTCTATTTCTGTAATTTCAAGCCCTGCAGCCCATATACCTGAGGCTAGCAAAATTGCAAGCACCAGCAAAAAGGCTATTAGTTTCATTTTTTGTAATTATTCTCTAGTAGTTATTTTACCTATATAAATGTTATGGTTTTTGATTCTGTTGCATATTCGGGTTATTTATTTCATTGTTGCGATTAGGGTTATTGGTAGGCTCTTTTTAATTGGATTTATGAGCAATTACCAATTTTTTATGAAATCTTTTAAATCAGAAATTTTAAAGTTCAAGAAAAATGCCACTAAGGGCAATATAATTATAAAACTTAACCATGTATCAAATTGGCATTTGCAAGAATGATTTTCCCAATAATAAAATAAGAATATGATTAATAATAGAGAAACTACTATCCTACCACCATAATCAAAAATTATTTTGTATTTTATTATAAATCTGTTTGTTTTCCCTTCCTCCCAATCTTGAATATTTGGTTGAGGTTGGAACATTAAAGATGGATTAATTGAAGGGTTTGTTGTAGAAGAACCTAAAGTGAAAGTTTGTTGTTGAGGTGATGTAAAATTGTAGATAGATGATGTAGGTGTAGTTCCAGAATGACTAATTTCCAAACTTACAGAACCAGAAGTAGGTGTTGTAAATTCAGCCAAATCATTCTGTAAAGTTGGCATTTTATTTTTTAGATTTTGATTTAACACTCTGACGATTTTTTATTTGATTTTGCACCATCTCAAGATTATTTTTAATATTGTTAATTTCCGCCAAAAATTTATCCATTGGTTCAACTTCAATTTCACTTAATCTTTTTATGAAATGGTTTATCAAAACAAAATAGTCTTGAGGAAGCGATTCAAAACTAAACATATGGTTATCATACCTTACAAATCTTGACCTAAATACAACCCCTTTGTCTTTTGATTGAACTAAATCAGTCGTTAATAATCTCCATCTTTCTGGATAATCAAATAGAGATTTTGTATCAATAGTTAATTTAGAAAAATTTTTATATATTCTTGCAAAAAGTTTTCTATTTATAACTTTTCTTTTCACTAATTCATTGAAAACTTCAGGCGGATTTATCAATAGACTTATAATAAAATTTTTAATATCAACCCCATATTTAACTTCTAAAGCTCTGTTTATATCATTAAAGGTTAATATATTAAGCGGTTTAGATACCAAATTTTTCTCTAAAATTTGCTCTATCTCAAATATTTCCTTTTTAGAAATCTTTCCTTTAGTTTTTTTACTTACTTCCAAGAAAAGATTATATACATCATTTTTCTTTAATTCCATAAATTCCACCCCTTTGTAATAAACTTTAATAAGGCTATTTAAATTTTTCTTTAATATCTTCATTTTATATTCCTCCCTCTATCTCGAATGAGACACACGAGAGGAACTATATTCTACAGCATATAGATTTTCCAAAACATTTATATATAAGTAATGCTTACTAATGCGTATGGATAAGGACAAATACAGAAGGCTTAACATAACATTGCCAGATGATTTATTAACTCAATTTGAGGAGTTTTGTGAAAAAGAGGGCATGATGTTAAGTTCTCGTATCGCTGTCTTAATCAGAAAGGATTTAGAAAACAAGAAAAAATAAAGTGAGCAGAAAGGCTCTTGAGAAGCCTAACTGCTCGGAGAACCAAAATGGCGTCTAACCAAGTTAGTTCAGTAGTGGAAAAAGAGTTAAAATATAAAAATGCTTCGGAACAAATGCGTGTTGTTCGGGGATATGCAATTATTTCTAAAGGTGATACGCCAAAACAAGTAGGAGAAGAAACTTTTATCGTGCCTTCTCAGTCTGGCAATGGCGAATACAAAGTAACCATAAATGGAAAATGCAGATGCACTTGCCCAGATTTTGTTGAGAGGCAAAAAGACTGCAAGCATATTCACGCCGTAAAATTGTTTCTTGGATTAAAGGAAAAAGTAATGAAGGAGTTAGTAGGCAAGGAAAAGCCAAATTGCCCATACTGCAAGGGCTTGAATATTATTAGATTTGGCAGAAGGTATTGCAAAGACAGAGTTAAACAGAGGTATGGATGCACGGATTGTAACAAAAGATTTATCGAGGAAAAGGACTTCCAAAAATTGAAGGGAAATGCAAAGATAACAACCTTAATGCTTGACTTATATTTCAAAGGAATTTCCTTGAGGAAAATCAGCGACCACTTAAACCAATTTTATGACCTTAAAATAAATGCAAGCAACATATTAAGGAGAATACAAAGGTATTCTGCCATCATAAATGATTATGTTAAGACTTTGAAGCCCGAAGTTTCTGAACTTTGGCGGACTGA
>JAGVXR010000088.1 GCA_018303645.1 Candidatus Woesearchaeota archaeon | reverse complement strand
AACACGGCATTTGAAAAATATAAAGTTGCAAGGGATTACTATTTCAGGAATACGAAGATTGACAAAGACAAGTTTGCTGCATTGAGCGCGGCTTATTTTAAGAATGGGATTTTTCTTCATGTTCCGAAAAATATCTTGATAGAAGAGCCTATAAAAGTTAATTTCAATTTTGACGGAAAAAGCAGCATCCTGCATAATTTAATTGTTGTTGAATCAAACAGCAAGGTCGATTTTATTGAGGAATACTCAAACAAGGAAATTAAAGACGAGCAGTTGAACGCCTGCGTTACAGAAGTTTTTGCAAATCAGGACTCAAAAATTAATTTTTATCACCTGGATAATTGGACAAAAAATGTTTATAATTTTACAAGCATTACGGGAAGTTTGGACAGGAATGCCAATGTTAATTGGATTTCAGGATGCTTTGGAGGGAAATTGAACCGGCTTAGGATTGACACGAACTTCAGCGGGCAGGGCTCGCAGTGCAGCAACCTTGGCGTGTTTTTAGGCAGGGGCAATGAGCACATTGACTTTACAACAAACATGTACCACAATGCTGAGAACACAACAAATGATGTTTTGGTTGACGGCATTTTGAAAGATGAGTCATCATCTGTTTACAGGGGCTTGATAAAAATTGAAAAACAAGCGCAGAAAACAAACTCGTACCTTGCAAACCACATTTTGAAGCTTGGCGAGAAAACTCTTGCAAACAGCATACCAAGCCTGAAGATTGATGCTAACGATGTAAAAGCATCGCATGGCGCAACAGTCGGGCAGATTGATGAAGAGCATTTGTTTTACCTGATGGCCCGCGGCTTGTCAAGGGCAGAAGCAGAAAGATTAATTGTTGAAGGATTTTTCGAGCCTGTGATACAAAAGATTCCTCTTGAAGAGCTGAGAGAAAAGATCAGGGGAGGGGGATGGTGAGGGGGTAAGATGGGATTAGAACAAGAATTAATACAGACAAAAATAATTACTACAAATCCTGAATTACAAGAACTTATTGATAGGGTCAATGAGATGGCGAGATATTATTATAAAGGGTTTGGTCAAGTTATGAATAAGATGCATACAACTGCTGATAGATTTTTGAGAAGGAAAGCTTCTATTAGAGATTTTTCTGAAACTCTTGAATATTTCAAAGAAATTGAAGAATTATACTTAACCATACCTTTTGACGATTTAAATGGAAAGCCTGAATTTTATCCTTTATTTAATGTTAGAGATATACTACCGATAGTTAGAAAACATATCGGAGAAATACTGAAGGGGGGAAGTGACTCTCGTTTAAGATACAATATAAGGCAAATCCGTAGTTGGGACGGAACATTAAGTGGATTAGGGGAGTTATATCGCTATAAGTTTGAAGAAGTCCTTGATAAGATTAGAACATACCCTGAAGCAAAGGATTTTCATATTGAAATTCAGGATAGACTTAAAGATAAAGCTTGGTTTTTTTAAACATAAAATTACATACAAAAACAAGAAATAAGGGCAAAAATAGAAAATCTCAAAATCAAAAAAATAAAATGCTCTCCACAAAAACAATCATGGACATTGAAACCATAAGAAAAGATTTTCCTATTCTGCAGAGGAAAGTTCATGGAAAGCCGTTGGTTTATTTTGACAATGCGGCAACATCTCAAAAGCCAAAACAAGTGATTGAGGCAATTGAATTTTACTACAAAAACTACAATGCCAACATCCACAGGAGCATTCATCAATTGGGCGAGGAAGCAACCGCAAAGTACGAGGAAGCACATCAAAAGGTTGCTGATTTCATAAATGCCGATTCGTACCAAAATATTATATTTACAAAAAACACAACTGAGTCATTGAATCTTGCCGCTTACTCTTTGACATCAAATTTGAAAAAAGGAGACGAGATTGTGATTTCCCAGATGGAGCACCACAGCAATTTAGTTCCGTGGCAGCAGCTGGCGAAGCAAAGAGGATTGAAGTTAAAGTTTATTGAAATTGACGAAGACGGCAATTTGGACAAAAACAGCATTGAAAAAAATATAACAAAAAAAACAAGAATAGTTTCATTGACTCATGTTTCAAATGTTTTGGGAACAATAAATCCAATCGAAAAAATAACAAAAATTGCTCATGAAAATAATGCCTTAATGGTTGTTGACGGCGCTCAGGCTGCTCCGCACATGCCTGTTGATGTTAAAAAGCTTGATGCTGATTTTTATGCTTTCAGCGGGCACAAGATGCTTGGCCCAACTGGAATCGGGGTTTTGTACGGAAAGAAGGAATTACTTGATGAAATGCAGCCATTTCTTTACGGCGGGGAGATGATAAGGGAAGTCACATTTGGAGATACAAAGTTCAATGACTTGCCCTGGAAGTTTGAGGCAGGAACCATGAACATTGCAGAGGGAATTGGATTGGGGGCTGCTATGGATTATTTGGGTAAAGTCGGAATGAAACATGTACAGCAAAGAGACAAAGAGCTTACAAATTATGCAATGAAAAGGCTGAAAGAAGTTAAAGAAGCAAAAATTTATGGCCCAGAGGAACGAGGGGCTGTCATATCATTCAATCTCAATAATATCCATCCGCATGATGTTGCCCAGGTGCTTGACAGCGAGGGTGTTGCAATACGTGCAGGGCACCACTGCTGCATGCCATTGATGAGTGTGCTTAAAGTTCCTGCAACAGCAAGGGCAAGTTTCTACCTGTACAACACAGAGAAAGAAGTTGATGTTTTTATTAATGCAATTGGTAAAGTAAAAAAAGTATTTGGGGTTTGATTAATATGTATAGTAGGCTATATTCACAACAAGATATAGGGAAATTATTATCAGAATTCAATCTAGGGACGCCTATTTCTGAAATAGAAGTTAAACTAAACCGAACAGCAGTCGGTATTGTGAAAAAAATTATTAAACTTTCCAAAGTTGATCCACATGTATGGAATCAGAATATGGTAGAAAGGTATAAAAGAGATTTACTGAGACAGCACAATGAAGAATACAGGGGTTATTATAGGCAACGAGTATTGGAGCATCTCATTAAACACCCAACTGCTACTGTAGCAGATGTTAGAAAAGCCGGCTTATCGTGGCACTTAAGATTAGGATATGGTAACAGATTAAATGATGCAAGAAAAGACGCCAATATCGATGTAAAACTACTTTATGCAGAAAGACTCAAGAAAGTCGAAGAAAGGCATAATGAAATAGAAAAGAGACGCAAGGAAAAGGTGATAACATTTTTTAAAAAACATCCTAAGACTACTAAACCCTATATTATTAAAGCTGGCTTGGGTAGGGACTTTAACTTCGCTTATAATGGTGCCATTAATCGTGCAAGAAAGGATGCAGGTATTTTAACTGATGAATATGTTTCTGCGGCAGAAACAGCTAGGCAATTGGACGTCTCGAAGGAAAGAGTATCACAGCTTTTTGAAGGTAAAAAACTCAATGGATACAGATTAGGGAGGCTTGTTTACATTAGTCTAGAAAGTATAGAGTCAAGAAAACAATTAATGAGTCAAAACCATTAATATAATAGATCCATATAAAAAATCAAAAAATTTAATCAAACAATAAAATGGACTCGATAGAATCAATGTATCAAGAGAATATTTTGGACCACTACAAGAATCCAAGGAATTCGGGAAAAATAGAGAATGCAAGCGTGCACCATCATGAATACAATCCTTTGTGCGGCGATGAGATTGAGCTGTTCTTGGTTATCAAGGACAAAAAGATTGCTGATGTAAAATTCCATGGAAAAGGCTGCGCAATATCGCAGGCAAGCGCGTCTCTGCTGACAGAGGAAATAAAAGGAAAAAACATTGAGTATCTGAAGAAGATGACAAAAGAAAACATTTTAGAACTGCTGGGCATTTCCCTGAGCCCTGTAAGGCTGAAATGCGCATTATTGTCTTTGGATACATTAAAAAACAGCATATTGATTTTTGAGAAATACATTGGGAGATAGGTGGAATAAAAATGACAGACGAACTAATCGTTAAGGACTTGCATGTGAGCATTGAAGGGCAGAGAATACTGAATGGAGTTAATCTAGTAGTCAAAAAAGGCGAGGTCTGCGCATTGATGGGCCCGAATGGCTCTGGAAAATCAACTTTGGCTTACACCTTGATGGGGCATCCCAAGTACACAGTTGACAAGGGCGAAGCATGGTATAAAGGGCAGAATATTCTGGAATTAAAGCCTGATGAGAGGGCAAAGCTCGGATTGTTTTTGTCGTTCCAGTACCCTCAGGAAATCCCAGGCGTGTCAGTTTCAAACTTTTTGAGGACAGCTTTAAATGCAGTAAAGCCGAGCCAGATAAGTGTGCCTGATTTTGTCAAACTACTGAAGGAAAAGATGAAGCTTTTGAAAATAGATGACTCTTTCAGCAGAAGGTATTTGAACGAGGGATTCTCAGGCGGAGAGAAGAAAAGGGCTGAGATACTGCAGTTGGCTGTATTGCAGCCTGAAATGGCAATACTTGACGAGACAGACTCGGGCTTGGACATTGATTCCCTGAAGATAGTTGCCGAGGGAGTGAATTCCATGCTAAACCCGAATTTTGGGGCTTTGATAATCACGCATTACCAGAGGATTTTAAGCTATGTAACACCCGACAGGATACACATAATGGTCAAGGGCAGGATAGTAAAAAGCGGCGGAAAAGAGCTTGCGCATGAATTGGAAGCAAAAGGATATGATGAGATTATAAAAGAGGCTGAACTTAATGCTTAAAACAAAAAAATGTTTAAAATTGAAAAAATAAATAGAGGTGCAACCAAAATGCAGCAAGAAACCAAAGAACTCATTGTAGCCTTGACAGAAAAGGCAGCCAATAAAGTGAAGGCATTGCTGGAAAAGGAGAACAAGCAGGGTTATGGATTAAGGGTTGGGGTTGTTCCAGGCGGCTGCTCGAGCTACATGTACGACATAGGCTTGGAAAAGGAGCCGAAGAATGATGACGTGGTAATAGAGGAAAAAGGTGTTAAGGTATTCATCAACCCAGCGAGCATTGAATTCATGAAAGGCTCAACGGTTGACTACATTGACGCTTTGACAAATGCTGGCTTCAAAATCAACAACCCGAATGTCAAGACAAGCTGCGGATGCGGGCATAGCGTTGGGTAGACCTTATCAATAAAAATTAGAACTTCATCTTGAAAAATTTGTTAAACTCCCTATAACCTTGTTTGCCCCAGAAATTGATTGCTTGCTTGTCTAATGAATGTGTAGATACTGTTGTCCAGTTCAGTCCGCTTTCTTTGAACCATTCCAGAGATAATTTTACCAATTTTGTGCCCGTCATTTTACCTCTGTACTGCGGAACAATGTAGGTTTCCGAAATATAGCCTACTTTTTGTAGGAATGGTTCACGCTCAAGTATTTCTGCCTTTAAATATCCAACAATTTTTTTTGCAAAAAGAGCAACATACAACCTCTTAGTTTTTGAATTTAGGAAGCCTAGGATTCTTTCTTTATGGTCGTTAATGAAACTCTCCCGATTCCATTTCATTTCATCGGTAGTTTCTTGTCCGTAAATTGAATTGATTTGATGCCTTTGAAGCATAGGCTTCTTGAAGCTTCT
>JAGVXR010000087.1 GCA_018303645.1 Candidatus Woesearchaeota archaeon | reverse complement strand
GTGAAAGCCCAGATAAGCTGGGCTGCCATTGCAAAATAAATCCATGACTGCATTTTAGTTTATCTCCCTGTAGCAATTTGGAAACAAATCCAATTTAAACTCCTTTGAAACAATACAAAATTCATAATTTTTTATAATGTCAGGAAACTTCTCCTTTAAATTTAATATTATATCCTGAAATTTGTCATAACTTTCTAATTCAAAATCAAGCTCAAAATCCCAGTTGCCCATTACTCTTTGAGGCCAGATTGCTCCTGACAAAGATGAAGCATAGTTAATAAATATATTTAATTTATTTTGTGTAACATTTGTTAAATAAATTATGGATTTGCAAAATATTCTACCAATGGCTTTTGGGTCTAAATGAACTTTGTAAGCTAAAATAATCTTTTTTCTTTCTAATTCTTTAAGATGATACTGAATAATCCTTGGTGTTGTATTTAATCTTTTAGCCATATCTGTTACAGGAATTCTAGCATTATTTGTCAATATTTTGATTATTTCTTCATCAATATTATCAATTTTTTCCTGCTTGTCTTTTGTAGTGTGATAGACAATTTTTGATATTTCTTTGGTGGGCTCGCTTCTCAAGAATTCTCTTGTATGATGTGCTAAGTATATTGTAGTTGTAACCGCTTTATCTTGTATATAATTTGAGAATTTATTAAGAACAATTTGAACTTCATCATCAAATTCATTGACATTATGCACTAAAAAGCCAACAATCATGTCCCACCTTCCTGTTGTTGTGACAACCCATTCAGTTTTGTTATGCTTGTAAAAGTATTGTCCTATCTCTTCTAATTTTTCTTTATTTACATTTGTTAATCTCAAATAAAGCTTAAATTTGACGATGCCCAATTTGAAATAATTTATAACAGTATGAAATCTTAATATGATACCATTTTCAATTAATCTGTCAATCCTGTATTTGACTACTTCTTTGCTTAATCCAACCTTCTTGCCTATTTGACTATTTGACTGCCTTGCATCTACGTCTAGTTCTGAAAGTATTTTTCTGTCTTTGGTGTCTAGTTGATATTCATTGCTCATAAATTCACATTATTACATAATAGTATATAAATTTTGTTATTTTGTGAAAAAATTTAAAGAAAAGATTTATTATATTGATTTACTACTTATAAGTTATGAAAATACAAAGCTTAGAGAAATCTATGGGTTATTTTGAACCTAATAAAGATGTTTCTCTTAAAGTATTTTTAGCTACATGTCCTCAATCTCATCCGCCTACATCACCGCATCCTGCTTTGCCATATCTAAAAGCATATCTGCAACAAACTTTGCCAAATACTCAAGTAACACAAAAAGACCTTGATGCAATCTACTTTTCTTATATTTTAAGTCCTGAAGAATTAGCAAAAAGATTTCCTCAAGAAGAAGCTGCAAGAATAATGCAGGCATATAAAGCTCAGAGAGATATTAGAGTTTATCAAGACATACCAAAATTTATCGAGGCGCATCAGACACTTGAAGAAACATTGGACAAAATAAGCAAGCAACACCAAGAGTTACATAGGCTTGACAAAGAATCTTTAAAGTTAAGAGGGAATACTTTTACTTATGTATCTGAATATTCGGCAAATAGCAGACAGGGTATTTTAGATGCAACAAGCCCTGAAAATAGGCAGAAAAACTTATTCTATCAGTATTATCGAGAGGTTGTAGTTCCTCACATTATTGTTAATGGCTATGACGTTGTTGGCTTATCGATTTTTCTCACAGATCAGCTAATTCCAACATTTCTCCTAGCTTCAATGATAAAAGAAGCAAGTCCAAATATAAAAGTAGTGCTAGGTGGTAATTATATTTCAAGATTTGAGGATGTTCTATCACAAGATGACGAACTTAACAGAAGATTATTTGATTCTTTAGATGCAATTGTATTGAAAAATGGGGAAGCACCTTTTGGACAAGTTATTGAAGCATCTGCTGCTACTCAAAAAGAATTTGAGTTAGATTTAGCTAGTGTAAACCAAGTTATATACAAAAAAGATGGAAAGATTGTATTAAACCTAGATAAAGAAAAACTTCCAAACTTACACCCAAATGATTTACCAAGACCTGATTTCGATGAAATTTTTACAGGAATAGACGGAAAGCAACAGGTTTTTTGGACACCTTCTCCTGTTATAGCTTTGTACACGCAAAGAGGATGCCCTTATGTCAAGAACAATTGTGAGTTTTGTGCAATTCCAACCGGCAATAATATCCCAAATTCAGGCTTAGCACGTTCTGCTCAGAATGTTGCTGAAGATATTGAGTATTACCAAAAAAGATATGGCACAAAATATTTCAGCTTTGGAAATGAAACTCTTAGCAGAAAATTCATGCTTGCTTTGGCAGAAGAATTAGAAAAGCGTAGAATAGGGGCAGTAATTGATGGCTACACAAGAACAGATCAGTTTTCAAATGGAAATTTAGATATTGCTGCAATAGAAAAAATTAGAAAATATTTCAGATTCTTGCAAATTGGGTTTGAAAGCAATGACAAAGAAACATTAGAAAGTATGGTGAAAGGAAGGCGGCCATTTAATGACAGCGCACTCGCTCGTGCTCTATTTGATAACGGAGTAATACCTCATGCATTTTTAATGACAGGATTTCCGCCCGAAAAAGATAAATATGAAGGCGGAAATAGGGATGAATATGTTAATTTCTATGTAAATTCAGCTTTAGTGACATTGAGATGGCTGCTTCAAAATAAGCAATACATTGGAACATATAAAGCAACACGCTTAGTCTTGCCTAGAGACTCAAAAATGGTTTTCAGGGAAGGAGAAGCGATTGTGCTTAATCCAAAATACATGCATGAAATTAAACTCAAAAAGCCAAGAGACTTAGAATATAATATTCCTTACAAAAAGAAATATGGAAGCACAGAATTAGACAAAGCCTTCACAGAACTTTTTGACTTAATCCAAACGCCCTACAAAACTACAACTCATTACTCTATTTACCACCAAAGACAATTTATGTGGGATGAATTGCTAAGATGGTCTTCAGAAAACCGAGAGACATCAGAGGCGGTGTTGCCTATAAATCAAGAAAGAGTAAACAGAGTTCTTCAAAAACTTTGGACTGATGCAGTTGGACAAGATTACATAGAAGCTCAAAGAGAGTTATCAAAAAAAGCAGGGGTTAGTAGAGAAAAAAAGCAAAGATTACAAGCAACAATAGATGATATCCGTTCAAGAAACATTATAGCTAATCATTTTCCAGACAGCATTCCTACCATTGATGATTTAGTAAGAATTGGGTCAAGCTAAATCTATAGATTAGAATAATTTCAAAACACCAGATTAATCATCCAAGCAAACAGTCTGTTGCCACGCCAACCATCATTATAATAAAAACAACGCCAAGAGAAGCGCCAAGCTGGTAAAGCTGCCCGCCCAAGACAGCAAGCCCTTCTGATGCGACTTCCAATACAGCGCTGATTGGAACTGCAATCAGGACAGGCAAAAATCTGTTATCGTTGCCTAGATATTTCACAACCAAGTCCGATGGAACAAATGCCTTTAATGCAGCTGCTATCAGCAAGCCAATTACAATGTATTTTCCGACATCCTTGAAAATGTGCCATATGTTTTTCGGGATGCAATAAATAATTCTTCTATCAAGCTTCTCAGTTTCATGCTTAAGCCTCATCTGCTCGACATCAACGCACCCGACACAAAGCCTTTCCTCGCCCTTTTTGTGCTTTTTCGGGATTGCCGCCTCTATCATCTTTTTGTTTTCGAATTTTGCCAAAATTAAGCCAACAATAAAAGCAGTTAATAGCGAGAAAACAAGCAAAATAATTGTATTTTTTATCCCGATAAAGCCTGAAATCAGGAAGACATGCAGCAAGCCTCCCCACGGCGCAGCAAGCAAGAAAGTCAGTGAAGATGCTGTTGAAGCGCCTCTCTGTCTTAAAGTTGCAGCAATCGGTATCGCGCCGCAGGAGCAGACTGAAACAAACAATCCGGCAGTTGTTGCCCTTGTCAATGAGGCAATGTCATTGCCTCCGAAATACTGCAGAAGCCTTTTTGTCGAGACAAATTCCTGAATTAATGCTGATATTACCAAGCCGAGAAGGAAATAGAGCCATAGCTGATTAAATAATTCAGATAGCGCATTAAAATAAGCAATTAAAAAAGTTTCAAATGGCATTCAAGGTTAAGAAATTTTGCAGTTTAAAAATCTAATGCCTGAACAGCCTTATTCCTGTAAACACCATCGCAATTTTGTATTGGTTGGCAGCGTCTATCACTTCTTTGTCCCTTATTGAGCCGCCTGGCTGGATGATTGCTGTAATTCCGGCTTTTGCTGCCTCGTCAATCCCATCCCTGAATGGAAAGAATGCGTCTGAACTCATCACAGAGCCTTCGCTCTTGCCTTCTGATTTCATGACAGCCAGCTTGACTGCATCAACTCGTGACATCTGCCCTGCGCCAATGCCCACAGTGACATTGTTTTTCGCAAGTACTATTGAATTTGACTTGACGTGCTTGTTGACTTTCCATGCAAACAGCATATCCTTTAATTCCTCTTTTGTGGGCTTTCTTTTTGTTACAGCCTTTAAATTTTTCTCGCTTAACTCAGGATAGTAATCCGTTTGCAGAAGAATTCCGCCTTTTACCCGCTTCAAGTCATAGGTTGTTTTCTGCTTCTTTATTGCTCCTGTCTCAAGCAGCCTCAGGTTTTTCTTTTCCTTCAGGATGCCCAATGCCGCTTTTTCAAATTTCGGGCAGATTACAGCTTCAATAAACAATTCTTTCATGAGCTTGGCGGTTTCTGCGTTGCAGTTCCTGTTCAATGCAACAATGCTTCCAAATGCTGCCATCGTATCAGTTTGATGCGCCTTTCTGTAGGCTTCTTCTATGGTCGAGGCAGATGCAACCCCGCACGGGTTTGTGTGCTTTATCACTGCAGCAGCGGGCTTTTCAAAATCCTTTACAATCTCAAAAGCAGCGTCAATGTCAAGGATGTTGTTGAACGACAATTCTTTTCCCTGCAATTGCTTTGCATTTGCCACGCAGCTTTCATCCACAAAGACATTCCGGTAAAAAGACGCGCTTTGATGCGGGTTTTCCCCATACCTCAAGTCCTGTATTTTTTTGAATGTAAGGTTCATGGTATCCGGGAACTCATTTTTGTTCAATCTGTTGAAATAATTGCTGATTATTGAATCATATCTTGCGGTATATGCAAGAGCCTTGCCAGCCATCTTTATCCTGTCGTCCTCATTTATTTTTTTGTTTTTTATTTTTTCAATTGCCTCTTTGTAGTCGCCTGAATCCACAATAACCAATACATTTTCATGGTTTTTTGCGGCAGCCCTTGCAATGGAAGGCCCGCCTATGTCTATGTTTTCTATTGCTTCCCTTAGTTTTGAATTTTTGCTTATTGCCTGTTCAAAAGGATAGAAGTTGACAACAACCAAGTCTATCGGAGTTATGTTTAATTTTTTTAGTTCATTCATGTGCTTTTTATTTTTTCTGTCAGCCAATATGCCTGCGAAAATGTTCGGGTGGATTGACTTTAGTCTTCCGTCCAGCATTTCCGGGAATTTCGTGACTTCAGAAACAGGAGTTACGCTTATTTTGCTTTCCCTGAGAAGCCTTGCTGTGTTGCCCGTTGATATTATTTTTACCCCTAATTTGGACAATTGCCTGGCAAACTCCCCAATCCCTTCCTTGTCCGAAACCGAGATTAATGCAGTCCTGATCATTTTGCCATAGATTTCCTTATTTTTTCCATGCCTCTCTTGTGGAGCTCTTTTGTGTAATGGTAGCTTTTTTTTGGAAGCTCCCTTGCATGATGGTAAGTTGTTTCGACTGTGTGCTGCACATGATGGCGTATCCTTTGCTGAATCAGCCTGACTGTCTCCCAGCCCAGAAGGAATGCGCCAAAGAACAGCATTATCCAGCTCAGCGCGTAAACAGACAGCCCTGTAATGACTGCAATAGGCTCGTAAATTTTTGCGACAACATATATCTTGCTGAAAAATCCTATGATTACGCTTAGTATAACCAGGATAATTCCTGTCAAAAGCTTGAGGTCTTTCCACCAGATTATCTGCTTTGCTGTTTCCAGATTTTCCATTTTTATTTTATCACCACTTTGTTTTCAATGACTTTGATTTTTCCCCTGCTGCATAAGTCAATCGCCTTTACAATGATTTCCTGCTCTGCATTCTGGACTTTTTCCTTTAATGAGTTAATAGTTTCGTTTTTTTCAATCTTGACTTCTTTTTGCAGAATGATTGGGCCTGTGTCAGCGCCTTCATCAACAAAATGCAAAGTTGCTCCTGTAACTTTTTCATTGTTCTTTAATACTTCCGCATGCACATCCCTGTCCATTCCGCCCGCATACTTCGGCAGCAGGCTTGGGTGGATGTTCATGATTTTGTTTTTGTATTTGTTTACAAACCAGGGGCTTAAAAAGCGCATGTAGCCTATAAGCAATATTAAATCAACATTGTTTTGCTCAAGAACTTTTGCAATTTCCTTGTCATATTGCTCTCTGTCTTTGCCTTTTGGCTCAAGAAAAACTGCATTTATGTTATTATTTTTTGCCCTTTCCAAAGCATAAGCATCCTTTTTGTTGCTTACAACAACAGAAATAACAGCGTTTAATTTTTTGGAGCTTATAACATCAATTACAGCCTGCATGTCTGTGCCTTTTGTGGATGCCAAGATGCCAATTCGCAACATAAAACCCCCATAATAGCAGAGTAGGACATTGGTATTTAAAGCTTTTTATTAGCTTAAAAAGGGATTGTTTGCTATATGGAAAGGAAAGGTTTTAGTAAGATAAAGTTCGCTTAAAATGTGTTAGGCAGGAACATTTCAATTTTCCTGGGTGTGCAATGCACACGCACTTTTTCCATCATCAGCATGATTTTAAAAAAATCTCCTCCTTGGCGGTTCGACGGACAACTTTTCTCCTTACACAACTAAACAATAAAGTCGAAAAGCTTGTCCTACTCGCCAAAAATTTCTGCGGATTTTGATGTCTAATTGCTTAATCCTTGAAATTTTTGTCTCGCCGAACGCCACGGAGATTTTTTCTTGGAAAAAGCAGAGGGTTTAATTCTTGTTATATTCAATTGAGTTTGAATTTTTACTTGGGGTCGCCTAAATCAAAAACAATAATTATTTATACTTAATTATCGATAAGTATGAGTTTAATCATAAAAGAGGGTTAAAATCGCTGAAGTAAAGGACAGAACCAATTATGGAATCCTTGGGATTGTTGCTACTGTAGCCATTGTTGGGCTTATTGTTTTATTTGCTGACGATTCAAGATTCTTAGCCCAAAGTAGTATACCGAAAGATGATACTGGCATTACAGGTTCATTACTCCAATCTGCCAAGCAAGATTGCATATCGTCGTTTGTACGTCCTTGCTATGACAAGCAAACAGGCAAAAAGCAGATTTCTATACAGCCTCAAGGAGGGGAAAAGGCATTTGAAGCTTGTCTGAAAAATGCGGTTCCAAATAACAATGGTGAAATCATATTGAAAACATCATACTGTGAACAAGAGAAATTTAGCTACTGTTACGACGGCAAAAGCAATGTTATGCTTAGGAAATTTGAAGGAAAATGCGACTCTGGCCCGATACAAACCAGGAATGAGGCATGCCCAGACTATCAGCCTGTGCCCTATCATCAGATATACAGTTCACTTGAAATAAATCTTAATAATCTTAATACCGAGTACCAGTCTGACTACCAGTCTTTCCTGAAATCAACAAGAAACGAGCGAGTTTACAGGTTAATGCAGTCGAGCAGTGGCATCCTGTTTGCACTTGTCACCAGATATGAGTATGTTGAAAATCTTTATTGGTACCCTGTGCCATACATTTACAAAGCGGTTGCCGTGCCAACCACTTTATGGTATCAAACATTCTATGAAGGCACTTCGGGAATAACTGAAGATAATAAAGGTAATTTATATGCTGGAGGTTATCGTGGTCTATGGAAAAGCACAGATAGCGGCAGTTCCTGGAATGAGATACCAATTCCCACTTATGATGAGTTTTATAGAGATTTAAAGCCGTATGCAATAAGATATCTCACTACACTTAAAGATGGCTCTTTGGTAGTTAATGTAGAATTTATTGGCACAGCCCCTTTCAATACATATAAAAGTATTGATGGAGGAAATACGTGGACTAAGTTGTTCGCACTACCCATTTATTCCATGGTGGAAGCAGATGATGGCAGCTTCGTTATTTCAAATTATTTTGGTGAATTGTATAAGTTTTCGAACAGCATATTGACAAAGGTACTAACCACGTTCTGGGCAGGATCCGAACATCCGCTTTTAAAAGCAAGAGATGGTACTATTTACACCGTAACTTCAGAGAACGTCCATTATACCCAATCATGGAAGTATTTATGGGGCTATCCAATAGTTTCCTATAAGTCAGAAGATAATGGCAATACATGGATAAGGATGGGCGAAGTGCCAGACGCCCTTCAAGGGGGCAGGCTTTTAGAAGGAGCTGACGGCTCCATTTACATTGGTACTTTATCAAGATGCTGGGGCGGAACTGTTTATAAATTAAATCCCAATTCAAAAAAATGGGAAGTTTTTTCAGGCTCTATACCATATTTGTCTAATATAGATGGCCCTTTATACACGATTTTTACTGTGGCAGAGATTGACGAAAAAATACTAAATGCTGGAGGTCTAGGAGTAATATTTAATTCTCCATAACATGAAACAAAAAATTATACCTATTGCAGCGATTTTTTTAGTATTTATACTATTCTTAAGCGCATGCTCTTCCAAAGAGTCCAAATCAGTTTGCGGAAACAAAATTATGGAAGCAGGAGAGCAATGTGACGCAAGCGGCTGCACAGCAAACCAAATATGCACAGAAAAATGCAAGTGTGAAACATTTTCACCGCCTTCCTTGCCTGAATAACGAATATGAAAAGCAATACAAGTAAATTGACTGTGTCGGCTTTGGTTATACTTATTTTTCTGGCTTTTAATGTGCTTGGACAAAACCCTTACACACATTCAGAGAGCATAACCTGCGGCAATAATCTATGTGAGGCGTC